>CAZBKU010000324.1:0-3072 GCA_964492585.1 uncultured Thermoplasmatales archaeon
AGGATCGATATCGGCTTCCGCGGGCGACCCCATGGGGTTACGTGTTTGCCGGGGGACGACCGTAAACCCTGCTCAGGGGTTCCTATCCCCGCCTAGGGACCACTTTGGCCCACGCGAGAGGAATGGTTATGAATCAGCTGATCCATTGGTGATAATGGCTGGGAGCCTGTCCGGGAGATCCAACCCCGCGTGTCGAGCGTTCACCGTCTGCTTGACCGCGACCCTGGTGCTCGTGTGCCTGGGCCTTGTCCTGCCAACCCCTGCCGCAGACGCGGCGGGGCTGAACCTCGTGCCCGACCCGGTGAGTCCAGAACGCGGGTTCGAGAACGTCACGTGGGAGCACACCCTCGAGGAGGGCCAGCACCTGGTGTTCCACTACAGCTACGGGGGCTGGACACAAGCCGTCGTCCGAGTTGTCGACCCCGCCGGCAACGAAGTCATGCACGCCTACACGACGGCCATGGAGCACTACATTTCTGATGGATTGGACGCCGATGGGGAGGTCCGTTACAAGGCTATCGGGGCTGAGGTCACGACCGCCTGGCAGCGTGGCGACGTCATCCTCGATGGGGACGTCTACACCTATCACGTCGACCAGCGCGAGGCCCTCGAGGCTCGCACCTTCACCAACGCGACCACGGGCTCCTTCGCCAACGCATCCACGGTCCTCGACAGCCAGAGGACGGTCGAGATGGAGCGCGCGCGGGCCCTGAGCCCCGGAGCTGCAGCCCACGCCTTCCGCACCGATGTCGCAAAACCTCCCTGGAGCCGGGATGTGACAATGGGAGAGATGGAGGTAGAGGTGGACCGATCCGGGCATCTCACCCGAAGCCGGCTCGAGGTGAAACCGGCCGACGCGCCGATCGGCCGAACGGCCTTGAGGGCTCCTGCGCCGTCTGGCCCGTTCGTGGCCGACGCCAGCTTCCATGCACCATCGCAGGATCTCGGCTACCTCCCGTCAGCCATCGACCACCAGGCGGTCCTGGCAGGGGTCTCCGGTTCCGAGATTGCGTGGGCGCTCGTGATGGCTCCCACTGGCGTCAAGCACTACGAGTGGAGCCTGTTCTTCATCGACGAGGAGCGAACCCGCACGCAGGTGGCGCCGGCCTGGACCCCCGAGAACCTCGACGAGCCCTGGCATGCGGTGCGCGCCTACGTGAACCCATCAACAGGGACCGTGGAGGTCCAGGTGGACGACGCGGAGACCGCCAAGCGCTTCACGAGCGCCTTCGAGGGACCGATCGAGCAGGTGGCCACCGGGGACGTTTGGGAGGAGGATGCGCTCTGGACCGGAGGTGGCCGAGGATACTACGACGACCTCGCGCTCTACCCGGTGGACACGACGTCCTCCTCGCCCCGGGATAATGCATCCATCTCCGGCGAGCTTGTCTGGTACACGCCTCACGATACGCCCTGGAGCGACTGGACCGTCGAGGCGGGAAGCTCCCCGACGATCGTGGAGGAGAGCTGGGGACCCACCCTATCGTTCGGTTCGGGAACCGACGACCCGGCACTGGTCTCGCCGGAGCTGGGCGACTGGGACCAATTGTCCACCTGGTTCCGCTCCAAGCAAGCCATGACCGCGAAGAACGCGTTGCTCTACGAAGCCTTGGACGATCAGGGAGAGGTGCTGTTCCGACTGGGGATCGAGGCCGGTGTGCTGGAAGCCTGGCACCCGGGCACCCACACCTCCATCGACCGGTTGCCCGCCTACATCCTGGGGTCCGCCTGGCACCGGCTCGTGTTCATCGAGAGCCACGATGGCATCGAGGTTCATCTCGACACCGGGACCCTGGACATCCCGCTGGACCCCGGTGACGATGTCGCCGCCCTGCGCGTGGGCTCCACAGGCGATGACCAAACCAGCTGGCAGCTGGCCGGCCTGCGCGTCACCCAGGGGCCGGTGCTCGCCGAGAGCTTCGGCCTGCCGGCGCTGGATCCCAGACTGGTCATCGAGCACCCCGAGCACGGCGGCGACAGCGAACACCGCAACGCCGGTGGTCACGTCGCTCCCGGCCAGGGCTCGATCAGGATCGAGGGCTCGGGGATCCCCGACGAGCGCGCCATGGTGGCCGCCCCCATCGACGACGAGCCGCTGGTGGCGGAGACCTCGTTCAAGGTCGACGCGAGCTTGAGCACCCACATCCCCGACCACCAGGCAGTCCTGGGCGGCCTGAGTGATGAGACCGGTTCTCCAGGCGAGGCCATCTGGGCGGTGACGGTTGCTTCGCTGTTCCACGAGGGGCTGCGCACCGACCCGGAGGCGAGCCCGGATCGCAACCCCGTCCCACGAGGCGAAGAACCGCTGTGGGGGCTCTACATCGACGACGGCAGCGGCCCGCCAGCCCTGCTTGCGACCTTCGCGGCCGACGGCTGGCGCCGCTCGCACGTGCTCACCGCCGAGCTGGACCCTGCCACGAACTCCATCTCGCTCACCCTGGACCGCCAACCGTTGGCCAGCGCCACCGTGGGCCTCGCCTCCACCGATTGGCTCGCGCTGGGCGATGTCTCCACCGACGGCCTCCCGCTGGCTACCCGGACCGGCGGCTCGGAGGGAGACATCCTCCACGGGAGCTTCTTCATCGCCGGCGCGGCGACGGAGTAACATGGCGCCACGCAGAGCGTCTTCGGAGCCTGACAAGTTCTCAGGCCGCCGAGGCTACGGCCTGTCCCTGGCGGCGGCTCGCCATCAGAGCCCTCGTCCTGGAGCTTGCCTGGGACGGCATCGAGACGGCTACCGGCACGGCGCCACGCACCCGGGTGACAGGGCCCACCCGAGCGTCACGGGAGCGCCCTGGCGCCCATGCAAGACACCTGACCTACGCGCACCATCCGATCCCACACCACGGGGGTCCATTCTTCGCCTCTACCTCTGGTCGGCCGTCTGTCGTCAGCATGGCGAAGCCTGGCAGCGTTTCCGACCATCAAGCCGTCCTTAGGGCCTATGTGAGCCCACTGGGCGAGCCCGAGGTGAAGTGAGCCATCGTGCAGGCTCCCGTCGCCATCAGCGTCCACACGCGACCCAACGCTGATATCCTGCTTGTCCCTTCGCGCAGCCGAGGAGAAACCCCA
>CAZBKU010000325.1:0-3053 GCA_964492585.1 uncultured Thermoplasmatales archaeon
CATGTCCATCAGGACCTTGGCCTACAGCGATCCCCCCTCCTGGCGCTTCGAGGGTCTTAACGGGCTGGCCTTGCCACGATCATCCATGGACCCTGATCTCCAGGTCCTCCGGCGCTGGTCGACCACCCGGTTGCGTTCTCTGAGGAGGTCCCCGCCTCGTACCCTTCCAAGCAAGGGAGGGGTCGTGAGAGGTGGTCCGGACGTGACCGGCCGCCCTCAAGCGCCAGCGGCCGGGCCAGGCTCGACGGCTGGGCTCTCCTCAGGCTCGTCCTCCTCGGCCGGGGCCACGTCGTAGAAGAGGCTGAGGATGACGATGGTGGCGGTGAAGATGATGGCGATGGCCACGATGGTGGCCACGATCGCGTCGCGGACCATCAGGTCCCGGATGCCCTCTAACGGGGTCCCCGGGATCGGGGCCATCACGGCGAAAGCACCGATGTCGGTGATCGCGCTGAAGAGGACAGCCTTGCCCACGGTCCCGTAAACCTTCTCAGCGTCACCGACCTGGCGTAGGTTCCAGACCATGTGGACCGCGTAGTCGCTGCCGATGCTGAAGATGAAGACCAGGGGCAGCATCAACGTGATCGCCAACCCGATGCCCAGGGACGGAAGCACCCCCAGGACCCAGAGGCTGGTCAACCCGATGACCGTCGTCACGGCCAACACCGCCTTGAGGTCTCGCGTGAAGGCCCAGACCAGGAGCATGGCGGCCAGCATGGCCACGATGCTCATGTAGTTGAGCCACGGCAACTGCTCGCTGCTGAAGAGGTAGTTGGTCGGCGTGTTGCCGACGAACGAGGTGGTCACGTCGTTCGGCTTGGCATCCGCGGCTCGGTCCTGGGCGGAGGTGACGGCCAGCCAGGCCTCCTCGGCGTTCTGGAAGTCGCCGGTCTGGACGGAGACCGTGATGATCGTGATATCGTTGTTCGGGTAGCTGACGAAGAGGCTGGAGAACGTGGCGTACGGGCTGGCGAACATGTCATCCAGCGTGTTCTCGATGGCCGGTCGGCTCTGTGGGTACTGGCTGTACTCCTGGTAGCCTTCCTGCTCGAGGTTCTCTGAAAGGGTCCCGCTGATCAGGCTCTGGGGCCCGCAACACACCTTGAGCCACGACCGGACGATGAACGGCAGGTCCCGGCTGGTGTGCATATCGATGACGTCGCTCTGCTGCGCTTCGGCTTGAAGCGAGGCGCTCAACCGATCGATGTAGTCGTGCGCCGCCGGATCGGTGATGTCCCCCTCGATCACCACAGCGTTGGCCTTGAAGATCTCGGCGTCGCCCTCGACGTCGTAGAACCCACGCAGGCCCTCCTCGTGCTCCTGCCTCAACCAGTCGTCCTCGGGCCAGTTCTGGGCTGGCTCGCCGAACTCCTCCACCGTCAGTTGTTGGAGGCCGACCAGGCTGAGCCCGGTGATGGCCAGGACGAGGACACCGAAGACGATCTTGTGCTTGCTGACGAACCGGCCCAGGGCGGGGACGAAGGAGGAGGGTTGGTAGTCAGCACCCAGGTCCTCGGTCCCGGGCAACATCGAGAGGATCGCCGGGATGAACAGGATGGTGAGCAGGTAGACGCTGACGATAGCGATCATCGCTAACCCACCGAGCTGAGCCAGGAGCAAACTGGGGCTGAGGACCATGACGGTCAGCCCGGCCACCGTGATCAGGGTGGCGATGAGCATGGCCACGCCGGCCCGCTGGCCCGCGACCTCGAAGGCCTCGTCGTTGGAGGCCCCCTGGCTCTTGTGCTCCATGAACTCGTTGATCATGTGGATCGAGTAGTCGATCCCTGTCCCCATGATCAGCGGTAACACGGTGAGGTTGAGGTTGTTCATCGCGATGTCCATGTGGCCCATGAGCCCGTAGGTCCAGACCACCGCGATGCTCAGGCTCGTGCCCGCGATCGCCACGCTCCGGGGTTCCCGGAACAGGGCGTAGAGGGAGACGATCAGCACGAGGGCGATCAAGGGGAGGAACAATGCGAAATCCTCCTCGGCCAGGTGGCTGCTGTGGGCGTTGGCTACCGGGAGGTCCACCGTGTGCAGGGGCGGGTTGTCCTCGGTGAACACCTGCCAGTCGGCGTTCTCTGGTGCCCACTCGAGGTAGGCGTCCCGGGCCTCGATCATGAACCGGCCGATCTCCTGGCTTTCCATCTCCTCGTCGGCCGTCGGCATGTACAGGACCACGGTCTGCTCGTGGCTGGGGTCCATGATCGGGGTCTGGGTGTCCTGGAGCAGCTGCCAGCCGCTCTCCTGGAGTGTATCCCACCGGGCCCGGTCGTCGCGGCCAGGCAGCCCGAAGGCGTCGGGGGGTGCCTCACCCTGGCCGCCCTCGAGGGTCCAGTTCAGCAGTTTCATGAAGGTCGGGAGGCTGATCTGGTACCGGATCGGGCTGGTGATCTCCTCGTCGTCCTCCCAGGGGAGATCGCTCTCCTCGACATGGGTGTAGGATTGGAAGAACTCGTAGGCCTCCTGGATCGCACGGACGTAGACCTCGTCGGTGATGTTCCCGCAGTCGAGGTCCGATGCCGGCCGCATCGGTAGGTTACGTTGGCTGTCCCTACGGCACTGTTCGGGGTTGACCTCGAACTGGAGCTCCATCTCCTGCGTGTAGGTGGACTTGAACCGGTCGGTCAGGTTGTGGGCGGCCTCGGTGTTCTGGTTGCCCCGGGGGAGGACATCGGCCACGTCGACGTCGGTGTGGACGTCCTCCAACCCGGCTCCGAAGAGGACGGTCAGGAGCAGGACGACGACGAGGACCTTCTTGGGGTTGCGGCTGGACCAGAGGGAGGCCTGAGCCACGGCGTTGCCGCCTCCCTCGGCCTTCTTGAGCCGGTCGTGCGAGAGGTTGGCGATCACCGAGATGGTCACGTAGGCGCCCATCAGGCCCCCGACCACAAGGCCGGCGATGGCTCGCACCTCGGGGAACAGCGCAGCATCCATCTCGGTGATCCCGTTGAACCGGAAGCCCAGCCGGACGGCGGCCAGGGCACCCAGGCCCAGGATCAACGCCGGCACGGTGGCCAGCATGAGCATGTGCTGACCTCGGGTCCGGC
>CAZBKU010000326.1:0-3052 GCA_964492585.1 uncultured Thermoplasmatales archaeon
ATCAAGGTGTGATCTGTTCGACCAAGACCGCCGGGCGCCGGGTGTTCTTCCCGCCGGAGGAGGGCGACGGTCTGGCCGCCAAACAAAGCAGTCTCCTGGAGAACCAGACCCGCAGGGACATCCTCGCGTTGACCCGGAAGGGGACGTGGACACAGAAGCAGCTTGCCTCGGAGCTCGAGGTCGCCCAATCGACCCTCTCCTACCACCTGAAGCGCATGGAGGCGGTCGGCTTGATCGAGGCCGACGACGGCATGCCGAAGCTGTACACGGCGACCGAGCAGGCTTCTTCCGGCCGGGACGACCGCAGGGGGCCGCGTGGTCCCGCCGGCAAACCGGTCTCAGCCTGAACCGGCGGCCCGATCGTTCTTCGTGGCACCCGCCACCAAGGCGTCTCCCAGTTCGCGGTGCTCCCAAACGTGGCCCGGCCCGTCTCGCCACGCCAGGACCGCACGGGAAGCGCCGATACGGGTCAACCGTCGGGCTCTGCCGGGAGACGGACGGAGATGATCGTCCCCTCACCGGGCCCTGGGCTCTTGCAGGAGATCGTCCCACCGTGTGCATCCACGACCCGACGGCAGATGTACAACCCGAGCCCCTGACCATGGACGGGCGCGTCCCCCTGGGTACCGCCTGCCCGGTAAAACGGCTCGAAGACGTGGTCGGTCTCGGACTCGCGAAGGCCGCGACCGTTGTCCTCGACGGACAGGTGGATACCGTCGGCCCGCTCGGTCAGCCTCACGACGATGCGGCCGCCTTCAGGCGTGTAGGTGATCGCGTTGTCGAGCAGGTTGGCCAGCAACTGGGTGATCCTGTCCTCGTCGACCACGGCGTGAAGGTCCGGGTCGACGTCGTCGAGGATCTCCACGCTGTGAGCCTCGGCCAGGGGCTCGAAGGTGGCGATCGCGTGGGCGACGATGCCTGAGAGATCGGTGGGCTCCGGCTGGATCGGGAGCGGGTCTGCGCCCTCTTGGGCGCCGGGTCCCATCCTGTCCAGGAGCCGCTCCATGATCTTGAGCGAGCTCTCGAGCCGGTCGAGGGCTTGGTTGGCCGGGTCCGAGCGTTCGTGGCCCAAGCTTGAGCGGAGCGCCTGCAGGTCGAACTTCATGGGGGTGAGGTGGTTGGCCAGGTCGTGGGCCGTCAAGAGCAGGGGGGCCGGCTCCACCCGGGCCTCCGGGGAGCCCTCTCCCCCCGTGTCGAGCCCGTGCCCGGTGGCGACCAGGGCCAGGTAGCCCACGGGTCCCCGTCGCCGGGAGGGCACGTAGCCGAACACCCGGGTGACCGGGTCTCCGTCCCCACCTTCGAGGGTGAGCCTGCCCTGAGCCGGGACCCCGCGACGGGCCTCATCCAAACAGGCCCAGTGGACCTCGTGACCCTCCCGGAGGCATTCCTCCAGTGGGTCGCCAACGAGGCGGCCGGCGGGCCCCAACAACGTCTCCGCGTCGGGGTTCACGTCGTGCACGATGCCGGCGGCATCCAGGATCAGCATCGGCCGCTGGGGCGCCTGGAAGGCGGCCTCGAACCACGCTTCGTACCTCTCGGCTGCTACCCTGGCCGCCTCCCGTTGGCTCACGTCCTGGCTCGACCAGATCCAGTGCTCGCTCCCGTCCGCGGAGGCTGCGGTGGTCACGTGGTTCTCGACCACGCTGCCATCCTCCAGGACGAGGGTCCAGGGCTCCGGGGGCGGTGCCCCCCGGAACACTCGGTACAGGTACGGCAGGATCTCCGAGGGATCGAGGAGCTCGGGGATGAGATGCCTGGCGATCAGCTGGCCGACCTTCATCCCGGTGGGGTCCCCATCCAGTGACCACAGGCAACAGAACCCGGGGCTCACGGCCACGACCTTGCTCTCCCGGTCGACGACGACAACCCCGCCGCGGGATGGCCGCGAGGTCCCCGAACCCGGGGACGGCCGCTCTCTGGCTGACGCTCGGCTATCCCGCGGGTCGATCCCTTCCTGATCGCGGGATCCTGGGGCGCGACGATGTCCCTGGCTTGCACGTCGCATGGGCCCCCCTGCAATCGGTCTCGCCCCGGATGAGCGTTCTCTTGGTTACGATTCGACGCTATCCACGTTCCCCCGGTTGGTCTCCAGGCGGCGATCTAGGGGGGTCACCGTCTGCCGAGCCGACGGGCGGTGGTCGCCACGGTCAGGCCCACGGCCAGGAGGGCGGGCAGGCTCAGCAGAGGCGTGGCCTGAGGCTCTCCGTCGTCGGTTCGCGGGGCCGGGGGCTCGTCCGAGGCGGGGTCCAGTGGCTCGTCTGGACCCGGAGGCGAGGACCGGTCGTTCCCCATGTCGAGGTCTAGCTCGACGTCGTCCACGATCAGGGTCGTGTTCGACCAGGGGCCCCAGGCCTCGTCCTGGCCGGCGGCCCGGGCGCTGACCGGGTAGGTGCCCGGCGGCAGGGCCGGGAGCAAGGCCTGGAAGTTCTCGGTGCCATGGACGGGCACCGGTTGGCCGAGGACGACCTCGACGGCGGTGACGTTGCCGCCGGGTTGCCGGGCGCTTGCGTCCATCAGCGTGGCCACGCCCTTGTGGCCGCGGACCGTCTCCGGCAGGATCGCGATGGCCGACGCGTCCGGCGGGTCCTCTGTGCTCTCCCGGTTCGGTGTGGAGCGGTCCCCGGGCGCGTGCTGGCCGGTGACCCGGACCCCTCCCTCGTCCGCGTCGTCGTCGGTGCCCTCGGCGTCCCCGACGACATGGACGGTGACGTTGGCCGTGACCCAGGCATCGTAGGGGTCGGTGACGGTCCCCGCGCGCGTGACGGTCCCGGGGCTCCCGGGGGACAGGGGGTACTGGCCGCCCCAGGCGGTCCGGTCGGGCCCATGCCAGGCGATCTCGACGGGGTCGCCGTCGGGGTCGTCGGCCTCGAGGTCGAGGACGTGGGTGGTGTTGGCCTCGGCGGTGAGCGGGCCCACGTCGAGGATCTCGGGGATGCGGTTGAGGACCAGGAGCTCGTGGCTGGCCTGGGCGGTGTTGCCGGCCGCGTCCCGGGCGGTGGCGTGGACGGTCTGGTGGCCGAGCGCGTCGAGGGTGACGTCGGCGGTGGTCCCT
>CAZBKU010000327.1:0-3006 GCA_964492585.1 uncultured Thermoplasmatales archaeon
CCAAGGCTACCCCGAGCTGCCGGGGTACACGGCGGCCAAGTTCGGCGTGCGCGGCCTCACCAAGTCCGTCGCGCTCGACCTGGGCAAACACGACATCCGGGTCAACTCGGTCCACCCAGGCGTGATCCGCACGCCCATGACCGAGGAGATCCCCGAGGACACGACCCATGTAGCCCTGGACCGCACCGCTGACCCCAGCGAGATCGCCAACCTGGTGGTCTTCCTGGCCAGCGACGAGGCCTCGTTCAGCACGGGCGCCGAGTTCATCGCCGACGGCGGCGAGACCGCCGGCCTGGTGCGCAACCCCCAAGGAGCAAGGGACGTGCTCGCATGAAGCCGGAGGCCGACCCGACCTGCACGCACACCGACCAGATCCAAGGCGTCGAACCCAGCGCCGACGGATGCGGGGCCTGCCTGGAGGCCGGGGACGACTGGGTCGAGGCAAGGATGTGCCTGGTCTGTGGGCACGTAGGCTGCTGCGACTCCTCACCCAACCAACACGCCAACAAGCACTTCCAAGCCACCGGCCACCCGCTGATCGAGTCCTTCGAGCCCGGCGAGGACTGGCGCTGGTGCTACATCGACGAGGTCTACTTGGAGGCCAACTAGGGCAGCGCCTAGAACATCCCGTTGTCGTGGGCCATGGTCTCGGGCACGGGCTGGAGCACGTCCCAGTGCTCGACGATCCTGCCCTGCTCGTCGAACCGGAAGATGTCGATCCCCGCGTAGTCCTGGTCGCCTGGCCAGTGCTGCTCGCAGTGGAGGACCACCAGGTCCCCCTCGGCCAACGCCCGATGGAACGTGACGCGCTTGCCGGGGTACTCCTGGGCCATCTCCTCGAAGTACTCGATGAAGGCCTCCTTGCCGTCGGCCACGTGCGGGTTGTGCTGGGTGTAGGTGTCGCCCACGTACCGCTCCACGGCCTCGCGCGGCCGGCACTCGTTGAACATGAGATCGTAGAAGGCCTTCGCGTTGGCCTTGTTCTCCTCGGGGTTGGGAGCTGGGGTACGGGCGGTCATGGGGCCGGGGGTCATCGCTCCGCGAGCACGATGCCTTCCTCCCGGGCCCGTGCGGCGATCTTGTTCTCCTGGGCCTCGGAGCGGGTGTAGCAGAAGAGCTCGACCGGCAGGCCGACATCGTCGAAGAACGGACCGTAGGTCAGCGGCCGATCGATCCACCGCTGTCGACGGGGGTCAGGTGCGCTCTCTTCGGGAACGCCCTCGGGGTCACCTGGCATCGGGTCGTCGAGGAGGAGGAAGACGTCTGCATCGCTACCCGGGACCGCCCGGTCGGTCGCGATCGAGCCGAAGACGATGGCTCGCCGCACCTCCGGGTGGTCGGCCAGGAGACGTTCGGCGGCGGCCTCGAGATCCTCGAGGACGGCTCCTCGGTCAAGCCAGAAGACCGTCACAGAACCGTAGGACCTCTTCCGCACTGCTGAGGGCATCCTTGCTATCCTCCTTGTCGTAGTAGTCGCCGGGCGATCCGTCGTTCCAGCCGTTCGGGTACCGAGCAGGGACGTAGTACCGGTCCAGGCGACGTCCATGGTCCACCAGGTCGTCAGGGACGTCCACCTCCTCTCGGAGCCCTGTCAACAGGTTGGCGACAGCGTGGCCCCAGGCCTCGGCGCCGAGCGATGCGTAGGCTGCCTTCACGGCCTTCTCAGCAGCCTGCTGCGCCGCGAAACAGGCCCCGTGGAAGCCTCCATCGGCTTGGTGCCTGGCGCTCTCCAAGTCCCTGCGGGCTTGCCGCATCCAGTCGTCGCTTCGCTCGACCATCCGCATCGGGACGATACGGCTCACCAGCTATCAATACGGAGGGTACAGCTCGGCGTCGATCGATCCTCGATCCTCTGCGATCGCCTGACCAGCCGACCGGACCGGTCGAGTCTTCCCCACCACCGGTCTGGAGCGATGGGTAGGACGAAGACTGTTGCGGCGCGCCACCGGCTCTTGCTCGACAGCCTCCACGACACCAAGCCCTTAACCGACCGACGGGGCTGGGACCCCCATGGCCGGATCCCGCCAGCGCAACGGCTCGATCCTGACCACCGTGGCGGTCCTCGGCGGACTCCTGTTCCTCACCTCGCTGGCCTCGGCCCACGTGGACTACGTCACACCGGGCGACGGGCCCGCCACCGGTCCCCTCGACCTGCTCTCCAGCGTGCTGTCCGATCCGCTCGAGGTCGCCCTGTTCGTCGGCGGGGCCCTGGCCGTCGTGCTTGGGGCTGTGGCGTGGTTGGCCTGGGGCGATCGGGCACCCGACGTCCGCGTGCTCCGGCAGACCCTGGACGGGTACCAGGCCTACGCCCCCTGGATGCTCCGGCTCAGCCTGGGCATCCCGTTGGTCGGTGCGGGGTTCGCCGGTTACCTCTTCACGCCCGCCATCGACGTCGGGGCCCGTCGTCCCCAGGTCGCGCTGGGGTTCCTGCTCCTCTTCGGCCTGGCCACCCGGGCCACGGCCGCCGCCGGGCTGGTCGCCTGGATCGCCTCCCTGTGGCTCTTCGGGGCCGACCTCTTCCTGGCCGCCGAATACGTCGGCGGCTTCGTGGCGATCATCCTCCTCGGACCCGGCAAGCCCAGCGCCGACCACATGCTCGATCAAGTCGCCTCAGACCCGCGGACCTGGTACAACACGCTGGACCCGGTCCACCACCTGGCCGGTTGGTTCCAGGACCGGGTCGAGCCCATGCGCGCGGCGGCCCCCGTGGTCGTCCGGGTCGTCCTCGGCGCCACGTTCGTCTTCCTCGGCGTGAACGAGAAGCTCGCCAACCCCGGCCCGGCGCTGGCGCTGGCCACAGAGCTCGGCCTGCCTGAGCTCCTGCCGCTGAGCGCCGAAGCGTGGGTCCTGGCCGCCGGCCTGGTGGAGGCGGTCGTCGGCCTGCTCTTGATCGTCGGTTTGTTCACCCGGGCGGCCAGCGGTGCTGCCTTCCTCGTGCTCACGACCACCTTGTTCGCGCTGCCCAACGATCCCGTGCTCGCCCACGTCACCCTCTTCGGGCTGGTC
>CAZBKU010000328.1:0-3002 GCA_964492585.1 uncultured Thermoplasmatales archaeon
AAGACGCGCTCCTTGTCGACGTTCTTGCCGTCGTTGCCGGCCGAGGCCACCACGGTGGTGCCCATGGCGCGGGCGTGCTGGACCGCATCGTCGATGCCGTCGCCGCGGAAGTGCTCTGAGGCGCTTGCCAGCTCGCCGCTGTAGCTGATGCTCACGACCCGGGCGCCAAGCTCGTCGGTGGCGAACCGGATCCACGAGCCCAGCCCGTAGAAGTCGCCGTGGAAGGTCAACAGGATCGGCTTGGCCACGGGACCGGCCGGGCCGGCGACGCCGTACCCGTTGTCCGGGACCGCGAAGGCCGCGTTGGCCGCCGCGGTGCCGTGCCAGAAGCACCCCGGTGCATCGCAATCGTAGTCGTCGTTGGGGTCGCCGACGCCGCCGTTGGCCAGGTAGGGGTCCTGCAGGTCGCGGTGGTCGCTGAACCCGTTGTCGAGGATGGCGATCGGGACGGTGCTGTCCAGCTCGCCGATCCGTTCGAGGGCCTGCCAGGCGGCGGTCACGTTGTGGTCAGCCGGCGAGTCGCCGTTGAGGTAATCCCAGTCGAAGGCGTCCAGGTTACCGCCGGAGGAGCGGGGTGCCTCCGCGGTCTGGCCATCCAACAGCGTGTCCGGTTCGAGGACGAAGTTGGCCCCGACGTCCAGGCCGTCGGCGCGGGCCTTGGCCACGGCCGTCAGCAGTTGGAGGCCAGGCCGGCTCGACACGCTGATGTCGCCCGTGGCCTCGGGGGCCTCCTCGAGCACGTGGCCTCTCACGTCCCGCGGGTCGATACCGGAGACGTTCACGCGGACCAGGTAGGTAGCCGGGCCGGTGCTGTTGTGCTCGTCGGGATCGTAGGTCCCGAGCACCTCGCCAGGGTAGCGGTCGAGCACCGTCTCGAGGGCCAGATCCCCGCTGACGATGACCTCGTCGCCGACGAAGTCGGCCCCGGTCCCGTCCTCCTCGAGCCGCTCGACCGGGCGGTCGCGCCCGCCAGGCTCGCGGGGCGGCAGACGGTCGCGCTCCGGTGCAGTGCTGGGGTCGACCTCGAAGGTGATCTCACCGCGCTCGCGCTCCTGATCGGTGCCGGGGCCGGGCTCGCGGGCCTGGTTGTCCGCCGTCCCGGTCGGAGCGATGACCTGGCTGGGCTCGGCGGCCCCCTCGTCGCTGGGGACCAGCAGGCCGCCCAGGGGCGTAGCGATCAGGAGGGCCAGGGTGAGGGCTACGGCCACCAGGGCGGTCAGGCCCGGGTGCGCCTGCATCAGGTTCCGGGGATCCATCTAGGCCACCCCGCGGGCATCGGATCGGGTCCAGGGCCGCTCGGGGGCCTTGAAGCCGGCGTTCACAGCGGTCGTCTCCTGCTGGGCGTCCAACAGGAGGCTCGTCGACACGTAGGTCCAGACGTCGGATGTTCGCGTCATCGTTCGTCACCTGCCCGTCTTGGGCAAGCGACCGGTGTCTGGGGTGGCTTGTCAACAGATTGGAACGGTTTGAACCGCAGCAGCCGGGAAGGTTCAAGGTGTTCCACATCGCTGAAGTGGAGCGCTACCGACCTGGGTCCAGGGGGATCTCACCATCTCGGATCGACGCGCGCCCGGGCCCGGCCTGGATCTCCGGCGCTGGGCCGGCCTCCTGCTTGCGGTCCAGCTTGGCCTGGGGCTGATCCTGGTCGGGTCCCCCGCGGCCGTCGCCAACCACAGCCAGGCCGGTGGCGGGCCGCCGCAGGCCTCGTTCTCCTTCACGCCCAGCCAACCATCGACGGGGATCGCGGTGAGCTTCACGGATGGCTCCACCGACCCGGACGGGGACCTGGCTGCGTGGTCCTGGACCTTCGGGGACGGTACCGGCGGCCAGGGTCCCGATGTCTCCCACACCTACACCGACGACGGGAGCTACACGGTGACGCTGACCGTCACCGACCAGGCAGGCCACGAGGACACGACCAGCCAAGAGGTCGTGATCACCAACCGGCCCCCGGCGGCAGGGATCCGAACGAACACCACGACGGCAAGCCCTGGCCAACTCGTCGGCTTCGAGGACGCCTCGGTGGATACCGATGGGACCGTGGTCTCTCGGGTCTGGCGCTTCGGCGATGGCGACCAGGCCACCGCGCGTGACCCTGAGCACGCCTACGCCCGGCCCGGGACCTACACGGTGAGCCTGACCGTCACCGACGACGACGGGGCCAGCGATCAGGCCCAGCTCGCGGTCGAGGTCGTCAACCAGCCGCCTCGGATCGAGGCCCTGGAGCTGCCCGGGCAGGCGGCGTGGTACGAGCGGGTCCACCTGGAGCCCGACATGATCGATCCCGAGGGCGGGCCCCTGGCGGTCACGTGGAACTTGGGAGATGGCTCAGAGGCGGTCGGTCGCCAGATCGACCACGTCTACCGGTCGCCGGGGACCTACACCGTGACGGTGACCGCCATCGACCGGTGGGGGGCCTCGACCAACGCCTCCGCCCAGATCGAGATCGTCCGCGATCCCTCCGGCGATGGAGGCCAGGGGACCCTCCAGCCCCTGGTGGACCGGGCCGAGCCGGGCCAGAGGCTCCTCCTGCCGGCCGGCAGCTACCGAGAGCAGGTGCGGGTGGACAAGCCGCTCACCCTCGAAGGTCGAGGCGAGGTGACCATCGACGGGGGCTCGGGACCCGCCCTGCGGTTGACCGGCGGCCCGATCGAGGTGCGCAACCTGACCCTGGCGTCCTCCACGAGCCCCGTGGTCGGCCACGACGCGCCCACGCTCACCCTCTGGAACGTCACCACCGACGGCGGCCTGGCCCCGGCGGTCGTCGATGTCGGTTGGCTGCGGTGGGTCGTCCCGGTGGACCAGGACCACAGCCCGGTGGAGGGGGAGGGCTCCAACGTGGAGCATAGCCACCCTCTGCAGCTCAGGACCACCTACGAGGACGGCACACCCCGGCCGGGGTCCATGGTGGAGATCCAGACCGGCGGTGGGACCCTCCACACGGTGGAGAGCGGTCCCTCGGGGCACGTGGGGACGTTGCCCGTCCCTCATCGGTGGACCGG
>CAZBKU010000329.1:0-2992 GCA_964492585.1 uncultured Thermoplasmatales archaeon
CCGTTGAGGGCAAGCTGGACGTGTTCGAAGGCCGCAGCACCGACGCCGACGTCCTGGGTGGCCACGGCCTCGTTACCGTCCTCGTCGGTGACGGTGAGGATGGCCGTGTAGGTGCCGGCGGTGTCGTAGGTGTGGTCGACGGTGGCCGGAGGGAGGCCGGTGCCTGTGACCGGGCTCGTACCGTCACCGAAGTCCAGCTCCCAGCCGGTGATCGTCTCGTCCCCGTTGCCGTCGCTGGCCGACAGCTCGAAGGTGACCGCCAGCGGCGGATCACCGGTCAGCGGACTGGCGTCGAGATCGGCGGTGGGCGGGATCGAGCCGCCGTGGAACGTGTAGGTCTCGCCGGCACCATCGGCCGTGTCCCAGACCGTCAGGCCTGGTCCGACACCGGCGCCTGCACGGATCCACGTGCGGACCTCGGCATCGAAGTTGGACAGCGTCTTGCCGGCCTCGGGCAGGTTGGTGCTGCCGCGCTCGGTGGTTCCGTCGGCGGTCTGGGCCGCCTGGATGACGTCCATCTCGGACTTGGGCACGGTCCAGGTGATCTGGTTGTTCTCCGTGTCCCACGTACCGTCGATCCCCGCGAGGACCGAGACCCAGTTGTTGCCGGTGGCCGGGTCGGTGCCGACGGTCTGGAGCTCGAAGGTCGTGGCATCCGGCTGAGGTTCGAGCGAGCCGTCGACCTGGATGGCGTAGGTCGTCGCCATCACCTGGTAGGTGACCGTGTTCTCCTCGGTCTCCGGGTAGTCGAACCCGATCGAGTACTGGGTCTCCAGACCCAGGGCCACGCCGGCGGCCTGCGCGGTCGACGGGATCGCCGCCTCGAGGTCCTCGATGCCCAGGGTCACCTGGAACGTGTCGACATCCTCGTTGTGGATGAAGCCCTCGCTGATGTCGGTGCCGGGGACCTGGCTGTCGCCCGTGGCGTCCTCGAACGCGACGGTGGCTGCGCCACCCCCATCGGGCGCACGGTCGTCGGCGAGCTGGCCGCCGAGCAGCCCCTCGCCGAGGTAGGTCTCGGCGAAGATCTCGTAAGGGGCCGTGATCCCCTTGTCCTCCAAGTAGGCCTTGTCGAGGCTGATCTCGACCTGGTCCTGGTCGGCGTCCCAGGTGGTGGAGCCTTGGGGCGCCTCGGCGCCGTCCACGTACCAGAGGGCTGGGCCTCCGAGGACGTAGCTCTCGAAGCGGTGACCGTTGATGACCAGGTGGTACTGGAAGGGGGAGTCGCCGGCGGCCACCGGTTGGACGTCGTTCAGGTGCAGGGTGGCCTCCAGGGTGGTCCCGGTGTCGGTGGCGTCGACCTGGACGAGGTCTGTGAACGGGGTGCTGGCATCGCCGGAGGCATCCCCGATGAACGGATCATCCGGGCCAGGCCCGCCGCCGGTGTCGCCGTCGGCCAAGATCAGCCGGCCGTCGAAGGCGCTGGTCCCCCAGCGGAAGGTCGGGGCGAAGCTCCCGCAGTCGACACCGGTCGTGCCGAACTGGACCTGCAGGCCGTTGTAACTGCCGGCTGGTGGAACGAAGCTCCAGCTGACCTCCTTGTAGGCACCAAGGCCGGTCTCAGCCACGGCGTCGACGCCGCCGGCGGGTCCTAGGACCGTCCCGTCGGCGGTCATCAGCTGGGCTCGAAGCGGGCAGGAAACGATCTCGCCGTTGGCCGGGAGGCGGTAGTCGACATGGGTCCTGAGGGTGACCTCGTCGCCGGTGAGGGTGACGGGGTCGTTGATGATGAACGTCGGGATGAACGGGTTCTCGGACGAGTCCATGTTCCACGACCCGGCGGTCGTGTACTCGGTGAGCTGTCCACCGTTGTCGGTGGGGGACAGCGCGAAGTTGGTGAGCTGGTCCTCGTCGGTGCCGTAGGTGGTGGAACCGTCGCCGACCAGCCAGAGGACGCCGGCGCCCTCGTCCTCGACGTTGATGCTGACCTGGCTCGTGTCGGTGTTGCCAGCGGTGTCGGTGAGGGTCAGGATGGCCTCGCGGAGACCCGGGTCGGTGTAGGTGTGGGTGACCGGGTTGGTCGGAGGCCAGTCGCCGGTGGCCGGCGGGGTCCCGTCGCCGAAGTCCAGCTCCCACGTGTCGATCGGGTCGAGGGGGGCCGAACCTTCGATGGTGAAGCTGACCTCGAGCGGGGCTTTGCCCTGGCTCGGGGTCGCAGACAGCGACGCGATCGGGCTCTGCGCCACGTCGCGGTCGACGGTCCCGGCGACGTCGATCACGTCCTGCGGGACGCTTTGACCTTCGGTGGGCTCGTCGATGGTGACGCCGGGGTTATCCCCGACACCACCGCCGCCGAACCGGATGGCTTCCGTGACGGCGTCGTAGGCGTCGACGAGGCCGGCGCCCCGTCGGTAGTCACGGCAGACGAAGTTGGAAGGATCCTGGCCCTCGTTGACGAGGTCCGTGAAACGGGGGAACCTCTGGTTGACGCTGGCATCGCCTTGGGCGGCGGCAAGCGCGTCCGAGGGGGTGATCAGGCAGTTGGACGGATCGTCGATGTGGCCATCCTCTCCGATGTTGTCGGCACCCCACCAGTCGTCGGTGCCGCTCTGGCCCACCGAGCTGACGCTGTCGGTCCAGGGTGTGGCGGTGTCGATCAGGATCTCCTCGATCTGGGGGGCTGTCAGGTCGGGGTTGGCCTGGCGCATGAGCGCGACGATGCCGGCCACGTGCGGGGTGGCCATGCTGGTCCCGCTCTGGGAGTTGTACCAGACGAAGTCGCCCAAGTCCGGGTAAAGCACACCCAGCGGGTTGGTGGCGCTGGCGGTGGACTGGGTGGAGACGATGCCGGTCCCTGGAGCCGAGACGTCGGGGAAGGTCCAGATCCGTGCGGTGCCGTCGTCCCCGCCGCCGGCGCAACCGTCGCTGCTGCCACCGGAGATGCTGCCGTCCCGGGTGCCGATCTGCTTGTCGTCGTAGTTGGCCACGCTGATGATCCCGGGGGTGGGGTTGCTGGCGTAGTCGGAGGTCCAGGTCTGGCCAGAGTTGTCGT
>CAZBKU010000330.1:0-2982 GCA_964492585.1 uncultured Thermoplasmatales archaeon
GGCGGTACCGTCAGCCTGATCCCCTCCCAGCGATGGGTCGCATCTGATCCCGCAGAGGTTAGCTTCGACGTCGACGGGCAGAATGTCCTGATCTCGTTGGACGTCTCCGAGTTCGTCGGTGTCCAGGAGCTCCAGGTATTCGTCGGCAAGGTCGACCCATCGGGCACGTTCACCGAGGCCGGTAACACGACCGCGGAGAGCTTCCTGAACACGGACCCTGTGATCACGATCACGGTCCCCGTGGACCCGCAGTCGTTCGACGTCGGCGACCGGCCGGCCCTCGAGATCAGCGCCAACACCGCGGGCATCGGCAGCATCGCCCAGATCTCGACGACCGATCAGTCGTTCGCGGACTATGAGGGTAGCTCGGCACCCGAGGCCTACCCGACCCCCGAGCTGGGCACGCTGCTCCTCTCGGGCATCGGCCTGCTCGGTATCGTGGGCATGAGCCGGATCCGCGACCGGCGCTGAGACCCCAACTGCTTCCATGGGGGCATCGAGCCCCTGACCTCTTCTCCTTCATCATCTCTCCAAGGTCCAGCTAGGGTAGAGCTCCGCCGCCCGGCTTGGGTCTTCTATCCGTCTGCGCGCATACAGCCGGACAGAACGCGCTCGGCAGCACGACGCCATCCTCTCCCTGCTCCCGGCGCCGTGATGCCACTGGCACCTCTTCGTTGCGAAGATATTTATGCCACCAGGGGTTGGTTGCCATCGGGAGGGCTGAGGCCATCCCAGGGAGGCAACGACCGTGACCATCGACCACCAGGATACTTCATCCAAGCCCGCCGGCCCCAGCACGGAGGCCAGCGGTGCTGAGCCGGCGACCAACGGCTCGACCAACGGGGCATCGAAGACCAACGGCAACCTGTCCCACGGGCACGTGGTCGCGCGCATCCCTGCGTACAACGAGGCGGACCGCATCGGCAGCGTGGTGCTCCAAGCGCTCCACCACGTCGACGAGGTCGTCGTCGTGGACGACGGGAGCACCGACGACACCAGCGAGATCGCCCACGAGGCCGGCGCCACGGTCCTCAAGCACCTGGAGAACCAGGGCAAGGGTGCCGCGATCGAGACCCTGTTCGCCTACGCCCAAGCCAACGACGCTGACGCCCTCGTCCTGCTCGACGGGGACATGCAGCACAACCCGCACGAGATCTCCAAGGTCGCCTACCCGGTCCTCGACGGGACCGCGGATGTCTCCCTGGGCTTCCGGTTCGGGGACAACACCGAGATGCCCGCCTGGCGACGGGCCGGCAAACGCGTCCTGGACTACGCCACGGCCCTTGGCACCAACAGCATCGGGGCCAAGGCCGAGCTGACCGACAGCCAGTGCGGCTTCCGGGCCTTCAGCCGGGACGCCATCGAGACCCTCGAGATCACCGAGGGCGGGTTCGGTGTGGAAAGCGAGATGCTTGTCTCGGCCCAAGAGCAAGGCCTTCGCCTGGCCGAGGTCGCGATCTCCTGCAAGTACGAGGGGGTCGACGGCAGCACCGAGACCCCCGTCAAGCACGCCAGCGGCGTGCTCCAGAGCCTGGCCCAGTTGGTCACGCGCAAGCGCCCGCTCTTGTTCCTGGGCGTGCCCGCGTTCCTGACCGCCATGCTCGGCGTCGGCCTGGGAGCCTGGGTCGTCTACCAGCTCTCTCTGACCGGTGGCCTGGCCATCGGGACCGCGCTGCTGAGCTCCATGCTGGTCCTGGCCGGCGTGTTCACGGGCCTGACCGCGCTCATGCTCCACGTCATCCCGACGTCGATCGAGCAGGGCCTCAAGCGGACCCAGCCCCGCAAGATCGAGCTCGTCGGTCCGCACGCTTCTCCTCCGGAGAAGAACGGAAAGGCTAACGGGAACGGTCACCCTGTCGACCCAGAGCAAGAGATGCTCCAGGTCGACCACTAGGTGCCCCCCGTGACCAACGCCACCGACGAGATCACGCCCATCGTGCTGGCTGCCGGACCAGGTTCCCGTATCTGGCCCTTGACCAAAACCCGGCCCAAGCCCATGGTCCCGGTGGCCGGCAAACCGATCCTGGGCTGGTGCCTGGAAGCCCTGGCAGACGCGGGCTTCGACCAGGCCGTCGTGGTCGTCGGGCACAAGGCCACCACGATCCAGTCCCACTTCGGGGACGGCTCAAAGATGGGCCTGGAGATCACCTACGTCAACCAGGACCAGCAGATCGGCACGGCCCACGCCGTGGCCACGGCCCTGCAAGAGATCGGCATGCCGGAGACGGCGCTCGTCATCGGCGGGGACAACCTGGTGGCCGCCGAGCTCATCCAGGACCTGCTCAAGCACCCACCCAACGCGCTGGCGGTCACGAAGAGCGAGGAACCCTCCAAGTACGGTGTCGTCACCCTCGACGGCGACGAGATCACCCACATCACCGAGAAGCCGCACGTCGAAGGCGAGGCCCTGATCAGCACCGGGGTCTGCCTGCTCGACCGCGAGGCCCTGGACACGGTCAACCACCTGGTCTCCGAGGGTACCACAGGCCTGCCCAGCGTCCTCAACCGGATCATCGAGGAGGGCCACGGCCTGGAGGCCTCCCGCAGCGCCCGGGACTGGCTGGACGCCGTCTACCCCTGGGACCTGGTCCCCCTCACCGAGCTGCTCCTGGCACGCCAGACCCTGACCGTCTCGGATGCCACCGACATCCACGAGACCGCCACCCTGGACGGGGCCATCCACGTCGGCGGTGGCACCTCGGTCAAGGCCCAGGCCACCATCACCGGCCCCACCAGCATCGGGGCCAACGTCCGCCTCTCACCACGCTCGCTCATCGCCCGCTCGCTCGTCCTCGACGGTGCCCGGATCGGACCGGGTGCCATCGTCGAGTCCTCGGTCATCGCCGAGGGGGTCACCATCGGTGCCGGGGCCGTCCTAGGCGCTGACGATGCCGACATCGTCGCCGGCGACCAGGTCCACGCCGTCCACAACATCGGGGCCATCGTCGGCGAGGGCACCACCATCGGACCCGGGGCGGTCAT
>CAZBKU010000331.1:0-2944 GCA_964492585.1 uncultured Thermoplasmatales archaeon
TCAACGTGACCCACATGGGGGCGTGGCCGCAGGAGGGGTTGGCACCGGGATGACCCTGACCAAGATCTCGCGTGCTGTCCTGGCCGCCACGCTCGTCATCAGCCTTGCGCTGGCCGGATGCCTGGAGGATACCGGGTCAGGCCCAGAGGATCCCACGGTCGTCGGGGAGCCCACCGGTGAACACCGGGGCCAAGGTGAGATGTGGGTGGTCTGGCTCCATGGGAACGAGACGCTCTCCCCGGACCCTGCGTACGCGTGCGATGTGGCCTTCGACCACCAGGTCCTGCGGGACAGCCAACGGATCCTCTACGAGGACTCGACGTACAGCTTCGAGCCATCGACCGTCGCGCAGATCGTGGCCACGGACCTTTGGGAGCGGCCGACCTCCTGCCCGATCGCTTACGCCCTCCACTGGCAGGGTGACCAGGTGACCCCGGGCATGGGAGCCTGGGGGAACCTGACCCTGGCCTGGCAGGAGGACGGGGCCATCCTCCTGGACGGCCAGACCCGTGTGGCACCGGGCCAGACCGCGATCTACACCTACCAGACCAGCCAGGAGCGCGACGGGGAGCCCCGGATGATCGAAGGCACCTTCCGCGTCGAGCACCTCGGCGCCTGGCCCCAGGACGGGTTGGAGCCAACCTAGCCGGTCAGCTCGAACTTCTGGACCTTGCCGGTGGTGGTCCGCGGGAGCTCCTCGACGAAGGTGACCTCGCGGGGGTGCTTGTACTCGGCCAGGTTCTCCAGGCAGTAGGCCTTGATGTCGTCGGGGGTCACCTCGCTGTCGGTCGTGGGCACGACGAAGGCCTTGACCATCTCGCCGTAGTCTTCGTGGGGGATGCCGACGACGGCGGCCTCGGCCACCTCCGGATGCTCGAAGAGGAGCTCCTCGATCTCCCGGGGATAGACGTTGTACCCCTTGGAGAGGATCATGTGCTTCTTCCGGTCGACGACGTAGAAGAAGCCGTCCTCGTCGAGGTAGCCGATGTCCCCGGTGTGGAACCATCGCTTGCCGTCGACCACGGTGAACGTCTTGTCGTTGGCCTTGGGCAGGTTGTAGTACCCCTTCATCACGTTGGGACCGTGGATCACGATCTCGCCGCTGATGGCCTCGAGGTCGACCGCGTCCTCGTCGACGGGGCCCTTCTCGATGGGTTCGACGTCCTCGAAGCTCTCGTCGACGATCCTGGCCTCGACCCCCGGCAGGGTCTTGCCGATGCTGCCGATCCGACGCCCCCAGTTGGGGCTGTTGAAGTGGGTCACCGGGGAGGTCTCGGTCAGGCCGTAGCCCTCGTAGAGCTTGACGTCGAACATCGACTCGAAGGTGCGTAGCACCTCGAGGGGGATCCCGGCACCGCCGACACCGCCCAGCCGGAGCGAGGAGAGGTCGAAGCTCTCGGCCTCGGGGTGCTGGATGAAGCCGTTGTACATGGCCGGCACCCCGTGGATGATCGTCAGCTGCTCGTCCTCGATGAGCTGGGCGGACTCCTTGGGATCGAAGCCCGGCAGGGGCGCGAACGTGCCGCCGCCGAACAGGGTCGGGTTCATGACCGCGTTCATGCCGTAGATGTGGAACAGCGGCAGGGCGCCGAACACCTTGTCCTCGGGTTGCATCCCCTCGGGGAGGGCCTCGACCACCTGGCTGGCGTTGCCGGCCAGGTTGGCATGGGTCAACTCGACACCTTTGGGCGTGCCGGTCGTCCCGCTGGTGTAGGGCAGCACGGCCAGATCGTCGTCGGCCCGGTCGACCACGTCCAGGGGGCTGTCGGCCATGAACTCACCGAACGGGATGGCCTCCCCGCCGCCATCACCGCCGACCGAGACCACGGTGGACACCTTGGTGGCATCCCGGACCTCGTCGACGAAGGGCATCAGATCGCCCCAGGCGACCACGAGCTGGCTGGTGCTGTCCCTGAGCAGGTGCTCGATCTCCCGGGCCTTGTACTGCGGGTTCATGGGTACGACCACGCACCCGGCCCGAAGCGCCCCGTGGTAGGCGATGACCCACTGGGGCAGGTTGGGCAGGTAGATCGCGATCCGGTCGCCGGCCTGCAGGCCTTGGTCGCGCAAGGCCTGGGCGAAGCGGCCGGTCTGTTCCCAAAGCTGGGCGTACGTGGTCTCTTGGCCCTTGAACACGATCGCAGGGTCGTCGGGTCGCTCTTGGACCACGGTCTCGATGTTCCTCACCAGGTTACCCACTTGGCTCACCCTGCCACGGAACGTCTATCTAGAAGATAGGCGTTGGGGCGAGACAAGGTCGTCTGGGGCGCCTGATCACGACGAGGACCCGGGCCGATCGGCGTCATCGGCGGCCCCGTGAACCTGGCTCACCCGGTTGGCCCAAACCTCTAGGGATAGCCCCACCACGACAACGAGGGTCAGGACCTGCCCGACCAACATCGCGTACCCGACGTTGTCCATGAGCGCCATGGGCGCCAGGAGGAGCAGCGGGGTGCCGTAGAGCATCCACCGCCGGGCATCGGCGTCGGCCGCCCGCCACGACAGGACGCCCCCGGTCACGGCGAGGATCGCGATGATCTCGGCCCCGCCAACAGGAAGGTTCAGGCTGCCGTTCACGTACTTCTCCCACCCCTGCTCGCCGGCGAACGCGAGCACCGGCCAGGCCAGCAGCGCAGCCGCGCGGCGAAGCCAGCGCCGTTCCGTCCGCATCGCCAGAGGGGCAAGGAGGGGGACAGCAAGCGCGCCCGTGAGGAAGACCATCCAGGGGTACACGGAGGCCCGGTCGAGGACCTCGACGCGGCCCATGAAGTACCACATGCCGGCGTAACCGGCCAACCCGACGCCGAAGAACCAGGCCAGCGCACGCTTGGGACCCATGGTGACCTGTGACGGTGTGTTGACATAAATCTATGGGGGATATCGTCGAACCGTTGATATCTGCCTGGATGGTCGTCGATACGCCACCCAAGCGGGGCACGACCGG
>CAZBKU010000332.1:0-2921 GCA_964492585.1 uncultured Thermoplasmatales archaeon
TGCCTAGCCCGACCGGCAGGGGGCCTTGTTTGGGTTGGGCGGTGATCAGGGCGATGTGCTGGCCGTCGGGGACCACGGCGACGTCGTAGATGTGGGTGGCGGTCAGGAAGAGCTCACCGATCTTGGTGGGTGCGGACGCGTCGGTCAGGTCGGTGATGACCACGCCTCGGCTGTCGGCGGCCTTCTGGGCGCCCAGCCGTCGATCGTCGGCGGTGGTCGCCGCATCCCCGCAGGAGGACCCACCGGGCGAGGTGCCATCCTGTTCGGTCACCAGCGGGTCGTGGCCGACGATCTGGACGTTCGGCGTGGTCATGTCGGCGTGCTGGCTTCGGTCCTCGTGGTCGTGGCCATCGCCGGAGGCCAGGGCCTCCTGGGCCCAGTTGGGCGCGAAGGTGACCTCGTCCGACCGATCGACCTCGTCGCCGGTGTCCTCGCCAAGGCAACCCGACAGACCGACGGTCACAAGGGCAAGCGCGATGGTCAACGTCCTGAGCCGCATCGGGCCCGAAGTGCTCCTCGGGGGTCTTGAAGGTGGTGGCGGTACCGGGGACCAGCCCACCGAGGCGGTCGCACGGAGCACAGAGGGTCGACGGGGCCCGACACACAACAGGCTACCGTGGGGATCGATGGACGGGGGCTCCACCGATCGAAGGACCCTCGCGCCGGTCGCGGCCGCCCCAGGGGAACGTCGGACCACGTCCACGCCGTGCGCTCTGGACCCTTGCGGTTCACAGGGCCTCGTAGGCCTTCTCGCCGATCCCCGCCCGGACCTTGACCACGGGCCCATCCTCGAGGGCCTGGAGCTCGGGCACGCTGACCAGGAGCTGGCCCACAGCCACCAGCCGGTCCTCGGGATCGACGACGAGGACCTGGTCGCCGGGCCGAAGCTCGGGGTCGACCTCGGTGGTGAACCCAGCGAAGACGGTCCGGCCGTCGGCGTTGAACGGTGCGCTGTCCCCGGTGACCCGGACGCGCAGGCGGGGGGCCGCCAGGCCGTCTCGCAGGCGCCGGGCGCCGGGCAGGCGCAGGCTGAGCAGGCCGTCGTGGGCGCGCAGGCTGGCCACGTGCTCGTCGTCGACGTGGACGGTGCGGACCTTGCCGGTGCGATCCGAGCGCTCCAGGCGGATCGAGCCATCGAGCAGGGTTGTCTCGGCGCCGGGGCCGAACTGGTAGGCGATGATGCCGCGGATCCGGGCCTCGTCGAGGGCTTGGACGCTGGCCTCGTCGACGGGATCCAGGTCCTCGCGTTCGGCCACCGGTGCGCCCCAGGCCTTGGCCAGCTTGGCCAGGCGCTGGCGTTGATCGATGGCATCGAGCTCACCCATCTCGGGTTCCAGGCTCTGGGTGAACGGGTAGGCCTGGTCGATCTCGAAGGGGATCGGGCCCAACCGTGTCGGGAAGAACGGGTGCAGGCCCTCGTTCAAGGCCGCGTGGACCAGGGCCGGGGCGTTCTCGGTGAACGGTCTCCGCGTGGCGGGCAGGAGCACCGGCGGGCCTCGGAGCTGGGTCCGGTCGGCCACCCGGGCCTGGGCCCGGTGGACCTGGGCGCGGGCCTGGTGGTAGGCCGGTTGGAGGTTGATGGCCCGGTGGTAGGACAGGGGCTCCTCGGCCTCGACCTGGTCGACGTGCTCGCGGAGGACGCCCAGGACCTCGAGCAGGCGGGGATGCCCCATGGCGCGTTCGAGCACCAGGTCGAACAGCCGGCCGCGGCGCTGGGCCTCACGGATGCGGGTGAGCTCCTGGAAGGTGGCATGGAGGTTGTGGGAGGCCAGAGCCTCGATGCGTTCCCCTTTGCCGGCCACCATGAGCTCGTCGGGCGTCCAGGACCGGCAGACCGGGCACGAGCAGGCCAGCTCCTCCAGGTCGGCTAACTCCTCGGTGCCCCAGGGGAAGAGCAACCGGTCGCCCTGGGCGAACTTGGCGTAGGCCGCGCTGTCGAACAGGTCGCAGCCCAGGTAGACCGCCAGGGCCAGCATGTGGGGGTGCCCGGCGCCGAAGAGATGCACCGGGCGGCCCGGATGCAGGCCTCGCTTGGCGCCCAGGATCACCTCGGCCAACAGCGTGTAGCGCTGGCGTTCCATGATGGGGACCACGCCGCCGATCGGATGCACGGCCCCACCGACCGGCGCCACCGCGGCCATCTCCTCGGCGGCCTGCTGGCGCAGGTCCGGGTAGGTGGCCCCCTGGACCGGCAGGTTCAAGGCCATCTCACCGGCCTCGGCCAGGGTACCCCGGGCGCGCTGGGTGGTCTCGGTGAGATCCTCGAGGGCCTCCTCGTGGGAGCGATCCGGGGTGCTGAAGACGTCCAGGATGGTCCCGATGTCGGTGCCGATGTCCCGCTGGAAGGCGACGATCTCGGCCGGGTCGATGCCCCGGTCGCCGTAGACGTAGTCCTGGAAGGTGCCCGAGTCGGTCATCACCGGTCCGTCCCAACCGATCAGGGCGTGGACGCCGTCGGCCAGGGCCTGGGCCTTGAGATCCTCATCTCCCTGGATGATGTAGCTGTTGGTGATGACGATCCGAGCGCCGTGCTCGCTGGCCATACGGTCGGGTGCCAGCGTCATCCGGTTCGGGTTGATCACCGGCATCAACGCCGGCGTCTGGATCTCACCGTGGGGGGTGGTCAGGGTGCCCTGGCGGGAGAGGCCCTCGGTGTGGCGGACCTCGAAGGTGATGGCCATCAGGCCCCCGGAGTGGGGCCTGGTTTATGGTTGATGCGGTGGACCTCCTCCTTGGCCGGGCCATCGATGCCTCGCCGGAGCGCGAAGAGAACGTCGACGAAGAGAGGGATCCCGGCAAGCTTGCCATGGCCCATGTGCGGCCTGCGGCCGCACGGGCATCTGTGACAAGCTGGGCCCGTCTTCGCGTCGACCCGTCCCCCATGTCTCACTGGGGCCCGGCGGCCGGGTTCACGTCTCCAC
>CAZBKU010000333.1:0-2878 GCA_964492585.1 uncultured Thermoplasmatales archaeon
AACAGCCTGAACATCGTCGCATGTCAGGGCGTCGCGGGGGAGGAGATGTACCGCTGGTCCGGGACGACGCCCAGCCCGGGCCCATCGGAGGTTCCCACCCACCCGGGCCGCGGCCGAGGCAGCGGGAACGGGTCGTGCTCTAGGAAGAGGTTGCCGTCGAGGTCGGCGTGATCCACCGCACCGTAGAGGGCGGCGCCGGCCGCGATGCCGAGCCCGGTCTCGATGAAGCAGCCGGCCATCGTGGAGCGGCCCTGGTCTCGAGCTGCTTGAAGGCAGGCCGTCGCCGACCGGAGGCCGCCGACCTTCTGTACCTTGATGTTGACCCCGAGAGGCCCCTCTAGACTAGCCAGGGCCTCGACGTCCTCGGGGTTCTGGATCGGCTCGTCGAGGAAGATCGTCATGCCGGTCTCCCGGGCAAGCTCGGCGGTCGCCGCCAGCTGATCCCGTGGCAGGGGTTGCTCGATCAGATCCACCCCCAACGCTTGGAGGCGGGGCAGCAGGTCACGGGCCGTTTCGGCATCCAGGGCCTCGTTGGCGTCGATCCAGAGCGCGGTGTCCGGGAAGAGGTCGGTCAAGCGGTCCGGCAGGTCGTCGGGCAGCACCTCCTTGACGGCCTGGACCAGGGCCAGGTCGGCCTCGACGTCCCCGCCGAGCTTGACCTTCAGGGTCGTGTGCCCGCGTTGGAACCAGGCTTCGGCTTCCTGGCGGGCACTGGTCGGATCCGTGAGGGTGACCGTGGCCGCTGTGGGGCCCAAGCCGTCGGGCAACCCGAGGATCTCGTGGACGGGGCGATCCGTGCGTTTACCTTGGAGATCGTGGAGGGCCAGGTCCAGGCCGGCCCGAGCCCCTGGGGGCAGATCCGGGTGGGTTTCCAACGTGCCAGGGATGTTGCCGGGGTCCAGGGTGGCGGGGTCGACCCGTTCGAGGGCCGTCTGGACCGTGGCCAGTTCCTCGCCGGTGACAGCTGGGCTGGCCACGGCCTCGCCCCACCCGATGGTGCCCTCATGCTCCAGGCGCAGGTGGATCACGGTGAGGTCGGTCTGCTGGCTCCGGGAGATCGTGAACGGGTGGCTGAGGGGGACGCTTGTTCGTCTGAGGGCCAGGTTCAGAGGATCGCCTCCACGGCGTCAGCCAACCGGCCAGGCCCGTCCCCGAGGACGTCGACGACGGGGATCGTCTCGATGCGCTCGGTGAGCTGACGGTGATCGTCGGCCAGGTGCATCGCAGAGACGCCCAGCAGCTCGGGGGCCCGGAGGACGCCGCCCAACTTCTTGAGGATCGTCCACTCCTCGAGAGGGTCCTCGACCGGGAACCGGCGGCCCCCGTGGAACCCTGTGGTCTTCTCCCTCCGGGAGGCGTCGTGGCACAGGAGGCACCCGTGCGGGGAGGCGCCGTGGAGGATGCCAAGCGACACCCCAGCGTAGGCGGGATGGGTGATCGCGCCCTGTCCTTCGACGAGGACGACCTCGGCCTCGGTGGATCGGTAGGCGTCGATGACGATGCGCTCGGTCCAGCCGGCCACGAAGTCGGCCGGGACGGCATCCACCACGACGCCGGCGTCGGCCCCGATCATGATCCCGGTTTGGCCCGTGGCCGCCACGGCCACCTCGCGTCCCCGCGCAGCGAGCTCCCGGGCGACCTCCACAGTGGTGGTCATCTTCCCAGAGGAACAGTCGGTCCCGACGGTCAGCACGACCGTGCACGGCAGGTCGAGGACCTCCCCGCTGTAGATCGGTTTCTCCTCCGGGGGTCGGCGGACATCGATGAGCTCGGCGCCGCTTTCCTCGGCCAGGGTCGAGAACGAGGGATCCTCGGAGAGGAACTCGTGCATCCCCGAGATCACGTCGAGGCCCTGTTCGACTGCCAGGGTCACGTCGTTGCGCCAGTCCTTGGGGAGTTGGCCGCCGACCGGGGCGACCCCGATGGCCACGGTATCGGGCTCCAGGTCCAGGGCGTCCTCCATGGTCGGGACCACGGGGACCCCCTCTCCGACCGGTCCGACAGTCTCGGTGGCATCTGTGGACGAGCTCCCCACCGCCCGGTCGACGACGGCCACGACTGGGTCCTGGCCGTACCGGATCAGGGCCTCAGCGGTCTTGGCGTCCCGGGCGAGGAAGTGGTCGTGGGCGAGGATGGCGAGGGCCACGGCGGGGGAAGCTCGCGACCCGACAAGAGCCTACTGGATGCAGCCAGGCGGCGTTTCGATGTTCGCTCCACCCGGTTTTTGTAGGTGGAAGGCTTGCCCAGCGTGATGACCCGCCGCCGCGTCCTCGTCGCAGGGTTGCTGGTCGCCGCGATGACCCTGGTTGGGTGCACCGAGCTCGTCGGGGGCTCCCAGGCGTCCAACACGTGGGCCTTGGATCTGACCGGCGTCTCCCCTGTCCACGACGACGGCTTGACGGGTTCCGGGGTCCGCGTGGCCATCGTGGACACGGGTGTCCAGATCGAGCACGATGCGTTCGCGGGGATGCCGGGCAAGGTCCTCTGGGGGGATGTCGTCAACAACCGGGATCGGCCGTACGACAACGCTGGCCACGGGACCCACGTCACCGGCCTGATCCACGCCCAAGGCAACGGCGGGTTCCGGGACCCCACGGTCCAGGGCGCCGCCCCGGGTGCTGATCTCATCCACGTCAAAGCCATCCCGGCCAACGGTCAAGGCAGCGACGGTGACGTGGCTAGTGCCATCGACAAGACCGTCCAGGAGGGGGCCCACGTCCTGGTCCTCTCCCTGGGGTCCGAACCGGGTCTGCTCCCCATCGGTCGGCAGACCGAGGACGCCGTCAACCGGGCCATCGAGCAGGGCGTGGTCGTCGTGGCCGCGGCCGGCAACGCCAACCCTCAACAGGGCGAGGACAGCGGCGAGGAGTGCACGGTC
>CAZBKU010000334.1:0-2852 GCA_964492585.1 uncultured Thermoplasmatales archaeon
GCTTCCGACGGTGGATCTGGGGCCTGATCGCCCCGCTCTACACGCGCCTGGCACGCACCGAGCTTCTCGATCACGAGACCCGGGAGGCCATCCACGACCACCTTGAGGAGCAGCCGGGCGCCCACCTCCGGGCGATCAAACGGGAGCTTGGGCTTGCCCACGGGACCCTGTTGCACCACCTCAAGATGCTGGAGGATCAGGGCCTGATCCGGTCGGTCAAGGATGGGATGTACCGGCGGTTCTACCTTGCGGGTGAAGAGCAGGTAGCCGAGCCCACGGCAAGCACGCGAGACAGGGTGGCCGGCCTCATCTTCGAGCATCCCGGCATCACCAACGAGGAGATCGCCCGGCGGCTGGAGACCCAACCGAACCGGACCCACTACCACGTCTCCAACCTGCTGGACGACGGGGAGATCCGCCGCCGACGGGACGGCCGCAAGGTCCGGTTGTACCCCGAGGACCCAGGGGCGGGGGATGGCTGACCACCGTCGCGGCCGCGGGCCCGGTCAGCCGAACAGCTCGGGCACGACCTGCTCGACCCGGCCCCGGACGACGACCTCTGCCTGGGGGTCCAGGGGGGTGGGATCGCCGTTGACGATGACCACCTGGCCCCCGGCGGCCAGGGTCCGCTGGGGCAACCCGGCGGCCGGGTAGACCTGGAGGCTGGAGCCGGCCACGAGCATGACGTCGGCCCTGTCGGCCCACCGCTGGGCCTCCTGGAAGACGGCCTGCGGAAGGACCTCGCCGAAGAGGACCACGTCGGGCTTGAGCACATCCCCGCAGCGCTGGCAGTCGGGCGGCAGCTGGCCCTCCTCGGCCCGGCCGACGACGGTCTCGATGGGTTCCCAGTCACCGCAGCCGATGCATCGGGCCTGCCGGGTCGAGCCGTGGATCTCCAGGACCTTGTCGTCGGGGACCCCTGCGGCCTGGTGCAACCCGTCGATGTTCTGGGTGATGACCGCGCCCATGCGGTCGGCGTCGACGGCTCGGGCCATGGCCTGGTGGCAAGGGTTGGGCTCGGTCTCCTCCAGGTTGAGGGCACGGGTCAGCTTGCTCCGTTTCTCCCAGAACCCGGCCGGGTCGCGCTGGAACCGGTCGTAGGTGAACTCCTCAGGGTCGAACCTCGTCCAGAGACCGTCGGAGCCCCGGAAATCCGGGATCCCGGAGGCCGTGGAGACGCCAGCGCCGGTGAACCCGACGATGGTCCGGGCCTCCTGGAGCAGGGCCGAAGCACGCTCGATCTCGTCGCTCACACCGGACCGTAGCTGGTCCTCGGTTTAGAGGGTTCGGGCCAGATCAGCTACGGCCAGAGGCTGAACACGGGCTGGCAGGTCGACTCGCCCAGGATCGTCTCGCACGTGCTGGGCAGGTTCAAGATCAGGATCGTAGCCAGGGCGATCGGGATGATGTAGGCCAGCAAGACGCCGGTGACCTTGGCCAGGCGGACCTGGGTCTTGCTGGGGTCCTCCATGCCGCCGAGCAGGAACTCGGCGCGGTCGTCGACAGCGAAGGTGTAGATCAGGCAGACACCGATCCCGCCAAGGACGAGCATGACGTTGCCGACGAACGCGTCGATCCGCCCTAGCATGCCGACGGAGAGCGCCGAGAGGATGCCGATGCCGTAGGAGAACTCGGCACCGATGAGGGCGCTCTTCCAACGCGTGACGCCCCAGCGCTCCTCGACGTAGCTGACCAGGACCTCCAGGCCGCTGATCGAGGAGGAGAGCGCTGCGAAGGTGAGCATCAGGAAGAACACGCCCATCAGGACCTTGCCGAGCATGCCACCGATCGCCCCGAAGGCGCTGGGCAGGGTCAGGAACAAGGCCGTCGTCGCACCCGCGTTGGGGTCGGTCACGGCCCCACCCAGGCCCTGGGAGAAGGCTAGGGGGAAGATCATGAACCCGGCGATCAGGGCCACGGCCGTGTCCGAGAGGCCGATCAGGCCGGCCGAGCCGAGTAGCGACTGGCCTTCCTCGTTGTAGCTGCCGAAGGTGATCATGATGCCGAACCCGACGCTGGTGGAGAAGAACACCTGGCCGACGGCGAACTGGATCGTATCGAGGTTGACCGCGCTTGGTTCGAACCCGAGGTAGAAGTCGATACCAGCCGAGGCGCCTGGTTGGACCAGCCCGTAGATCGCCAGGGTGATGACGATGAGGAAGAGGGTCGGCATCATGAACAGGTTGGCCTTCTCCAACCCGTTCGAGACGCCGAAGGAGACCACCGTGGCTGTGATGATGGTGAAGACGAAGTGCATCAGCAAGGCTTCTGGCCCTTGGGTCGACTCGGCCAGGAAGTTCGTGGGGCTGGCGAAGATGGCATCGGAGGGGGTGAAGAGGACGTACTTGAGGGCCAGTCCGGCGATCACCGTGTAGTAGCTCAGGAAGAGCGTGCTGGTGACCACCATGGCCATGCCGACCAGGCTCCATTTGCCCCCCACAGCGTCTTTGAGGGAACCGACGGCGGACCCCTGGCCCCGCTGACCGGCGGCCAGCTCCGCCCAGATCAACGGGATCCCGATGAACAGGATCAGCGGCAGGTAGACGAACACGAACGCCGCGCCTCCGTTCTGGCTGGTCAGTTGCGGGAACCGCCAGATGTTCCCAAGCCCCACAGCAGACCCCACGCCAGACAGGATGAAGCCGAGCTTCGTCCCGAAGCGATCCCTTGCCGCTGCCATCGGATAGGACAACCCGCTAGCCGATAAAACCGTTGTGATGACAACGGTGGAACGTGAAGGGGGCCACCCGACCCATCATCGCCCCCCGGTGGGATCAAAACGCCGCTCGCAGCTCGTCGAGGAAGTCCGGCACGGCGACGATGAAGAGGATCACGAGGACGACCGGCAAGAC
>CAZBKU010000335.1:0-2817 GCA_964492585.1 uncultured Thermoplasmatales archaeon
GGGACCGATCCTCACGCGTCTGCGCTACACGCTCTGGCTTGGCCCGGTGACCCTCCTGCTGGGGGCCTGGTTGATCACCGCCACGGGCCACAGCTGGAGCGAGCTGACCACGCCACCCTGGGGGCACGCCATCCTGGGCGGGATCGCGATCGCCCTGGTGATGATGGGCCTGGAGGGAGGCTTGGTCGTGCGCTCGATGCGCAAGGCCCACACGGCCCCGGCCGAGGATCGCGACGAGCACCTGGCCCGGGCGTGGACGGGTGCTGTGGCCGCCGCGTTCCTGGGGATCGTGGCCGCCTTCCTGATGGTCGCAGCGCCCCTGGGTGGGTTCGTCTGATCAGCTGGCCGCGCCGGGTTGGGGCCCCGTGTACTCCAGGGCGTAGAGCCCGGTGCTCCGGTCGGTGATCCAAAGCAGATCGTCGGCCGGCTCCCAGCGAGCCTGGTAGACGTTGGGCAGGAACCCGTCGGGATCGAAGTTGGGTTTCTTCCACCAGAACGCGCCGGTGTACGGGTCCTCGGGGTCGCCCACCGGCAGGAAGTAGGCCAGGTGTTGGGGGTCGGCCGGGTCGCTGGTGTCCAGGATCCAGACCCCGGCGTGGTAGTGGCTGACCGCCAAGAGCGGAGCCTCGGGGTGCGGGATCGTCGTGTGCGGGCTCATGATGTACTGGCCGGTGATGTTGACCTCGCCGGGCAGGTCCCAGGTACCGACTTGCTGGAGGTCGCCGGGGTCGGTCACGTCGTAGGCCCGGATCACACCGCTGCCGCTCTCGAGCTGGCCGATCTCCGGCGCGCTGTAGGCGTAGACGTTCTCGCCGCGAGCGTCGGTCTCAGGGCTGAACCAGTGGGTGGCGCGAGCCTCGCTGGGGGACGGGTCCTTGTGGACCGACAGGGTCTGGGGGTTCATCGGATCGGTGATGTCCACCGTGATGGCCCCGCCGTCCCAGTGGCTGACGTACATGATCGTCTGGTCGGTCAGCGGGTGGGTCTCGGCCAGGACGTCGTGGGGGAACGAGCGCGCCTCGTCGGTGGTGGCCTCCTCGTTGCGCCAGGTGGCCACGTCGACGATCTTGGGCCCATCCGGCGCGTCGACGAACCGGGCGATCTTGATGTCGTTGCCGACGGGCTCGTTCTTGGCCGTCGGTAGCGTGCCCACGTAGAGCGGCTGGCCGACGTAGAGCACGTAGAGTTCGCCGTCGATCTCCTCGAAGTGGAAGTTGTGGGTGCCCAGGGCCTCGACAGGCTTGAGCCCGACCAGCTCGGGCTGGCTCCGGTCGGTGATGTCGACGATGTGGATGCACACCGGGCAGTCGGTGGAACCGGGCGTGGGCGTGTCCTGGACGTTCAGGATGGCGTACCGGCCGTCGGGCGTGACCCGGACCTCCTGGAAGCCGCTGCCGTCGGCCCGGTAGGAGCCCAGCACGGTCACGTCCTCGGGGTCGCTGATGTCGGCGATGGTGAACCCGCCACGCTCGTCACCATCGACGGCGACCAGGGCTAGCTCCTCGCCGTCACCCTTCCAGATCACGAAGTTGGCGAACCCGTTCTCGCCCAGCTCGACGTCCAGGGGGCTCCATGACACGAACTCGATGTTGTGGGAGCCCTGGTGGAGGGTCGCATCGGTGTGGTCGTGGAACTGCTCGATGGGTGTCCCGATGCTCTGCGCGATGGCCTCGTGGTCGACGCTGTCGGCGGCCTGATCCCCGCTGGCTCCGTCGGTGCCCTCATCTCCCAGGCAGCCGGCGAAGGCCACGGTGACCAGGGCCAGCGCCAACAGCCCCTTGGTGAACCGCATGGTGGTCCACCAACCGCTTGCCCCTCTTCAAGCCTTGTGGCGTTCTGGCACACCAGAGCAGAAGACCCGGGTCTTACCAGGACCGTTCGAACATCGAGAGCCAAGCTTCTTCACCGTGGCAGGGACACAGGGAAGCAGAGGTCAACCATGGATCAGCTAGGTTTCGGCAACGTCGATCCCGAGGAGAACGAGCGGTTCTTCAGCAGCAAGTTCGCCGCAGAGATCGATGCCGCCACCGTGATTCCGCTCATCGGTGAGGAGGACGCCAGCTTCACCATCATCGACGTCCGCGATCCGGACAACTACGAGGAGGGCCACGTCGAGGGCGCCATCAACATCCCCTTCGAGGAGCTGGGTCGACAGCTCTCCGAGCTCGATCAGGACGGCCACTACCTGGTCCACTGCTACGATGGACCCTGCCTCCTGTCGGCTCGCGCCGCCCGGATGATGTCCTCCCGCGGTCTGAGGGTCAAGGACGTGATCGGCGGCTTCGAGGACTTCGAGAAGAAGGGTGCACCCATCGAGACCGGGGGCGGCAAGCAGGAGCTCTCTGCCATCACCAGCTGAGAGGCGCCGACCTGGCAGGCGCGCACCCGAACCGGTTACAAGCCTGAGCCTCGTACCTCTGGTCGTGTCCCAGCGCATCGTCAGCCTGCTCCCGTCGGCCACAGAGACCCTGTTCGCCATGGGGCTAGGCGACAGGGTGGTCGCCCGCAGCCACGCCTGCGACCAGCCGCCCGAGGCGTGCAAGCTGCCGGCGGCCATGCGCACGCGGGTCGAGACGGACGGCACCAGCCGGGAGATCGACGGCCAGGTCCAGACCCTGGTCCAGGCCGAGGAACCGATGTACGTCGTCGACGAGGGCGTGCTCCACCACGTCCAGCCCGACCTGATCGTGGCCCAGGACACCTGCCAGGTCTGCGCGGCCGGGCCCGGGGACGTCCAGGCCGCCCTGATGCGCATCGAGCCGGCCGAGCGGCCCGAGATCGTCACCCTCCACGCCCACGGGCTCGAGGGGGTCTTCC
>CAZBKU010000336.1:0-2815 GCA_964492585.1 uncultured Thermoplasmatales archaeon
GAGACCGGAGCTTGATGGGCGGGCTCCTCCTCGGCCTCGATCTCCATCTCCTCCAGCTCGCCCTGGAGGAGGCGCTCGGGGTCCTGTGTCAACATGTGCGGATGGCACACGATGGACACCCATCTGGGCGTGGTCGCGTTCCAGGTATAGGCCTTCTGCACCCCAGCGAACCTACGCCTGCTGGGGCCTTGTCGCTTCAGATCGCGATGGGTCGGGCGGTGATCGGGTCCGGGCACACCGGATCAGGGATCCAGGGGTGCGGGCTGCCGATACCGAGGGGGTCATCCGGGTCCGGTTCGGGTCGACGCTCGGGCGACGGTGGGCGGTCCGGGCGATCCCATGGGGCCCCGGTAGGCACGTGGCCAGCGCTCGCCGAGGTCCTCAGGTCGGGGCCTCGGGGGGAGAACAGGCACATGATGCTAGACCTCCGGATCCGTCTGCAGGTCCAGGTAGGGGGCCTTCCCCGGCGCACGGGGGTGTCGGCTGGAGGCCCCCTGGTCGCTCCGGCCCCCATCGCCGGCCTCGTCAGGATCGCGGCCTAGGGCCTGGTCCAAGGGAACCTTGGCCGGGACCGGATCGAAGATCGGGTGGTGGCTGACCCCGCTCCGGGCCTGGTCGGCATCCCGGCTCCTCGGGGTCTCCACCACGTCGCCGAGATCCAAAAGCCCCTTCTCGAGCAAGCGCTCTGGGTTGGCCACCAAGGCGTCGTGTTGGGTCATCTCGGGTCACCGGTGGTCCCTGGCGGCCGACGACAGAAAAGGGTTGGGCAGGCCGGAGCCTCTCACATCCAGTCCGGCGCCGGCGCCAGGCCGGACTGTTGGTCCCGGCGGACCCCTTCCACGTTCACCAGGACCGCCCAGACCTCGCTGGCGTTGTTGGAGCACCGGCTGCAGTCGGCCTGCTTCCCGGCCAAGAGGGTCTTGACCGCGGTGGTCCCGCTGCTGATCCCGCAGATGAAGTGACCGCCCTTGAGCCAGTGGAGGACGCTGGCCACGTGGCTGACGTGCATGGTCGGCTTGTTGGCGCCCTCGACGTACACGTCGTCGCCATCCACACGGTCGATCTTGAACTCCTTGCGGTTGGACATGGCGAACCGGTCGTTGCCGGACAGCGCCGACCGGACGTCACGTTCGCAGTCCTTGCACATCACATCGGCATGGACCCGACGACGGTTAAGCGTACGGTCCGGGTCACCGGCACGCCGCCGGTGGGACACCGCAACGGTTACGCCTCCCAGACCCTACGGGGATCGATGGCCTCGCTGGCTGAGCTCGACGCGTGGATCCAAGCCCACCCGACCGCGGTCGACGCGATCCAGGTCGCCGTCCTGTGGGTGATGACCCTGATCGTCGTCCGGTACAACGACCGGTTCTTCAAGGCGGTCAGCCAGCGACAGGAGCGCTTCCAGGTCACCAGCCGGTCGCTGCACCACCTCAACCGGGTCTCCGACGTGTTCCTGGTCTTCGTGGCGGCCATGTTGACCCTCTACCTGCTCGGCGTCGGCCGGGCCCTCTGGGGCGCGCTGACCGCCCTGGGGGTGGCCGGGATCATCATCGGGTTCGCCACCAAGGACATCGCCTCGAACATGATCTCGGGGATGATCATCCTCTTCGAGCAGCCGTTTGCCCCGGGCGACTACATCGAGGTCGGGTCCATGGCCGGTTCGGTCACCGCCGTCCAGCTCCGCTCGACGACCCTGATCACCGGTGACGGCTTGCGCCTGGTGGTACCCAACACCCAGTTCATCACCAAGCCGGTGAAGAACTACAGCACCCACCCCCACCGCCGGGTCGAGATCGTCGTCACCCTCTCCCACGAGAACGACATCGACGCTGCCGTCGAGGTGTTGCACCAGGCCGCCGAGGACAGCGAGCACGGGATCGAGGGCGAGCCGATCCAGGTCCACATCACCGAGATCCAGGAGTACCGGATCCTGATCCGCTTGCGCTTCTGGGTCCAGCGCGCCATGTTCAACCGGGCTCGCAGCGAGGTCCAGAAGACCATCACCGAGGCCTTCCGGGAGCAAGGCATCGAGTTCGCCATCCCGCTGCGCAAGACCGTGGGCGGACCAGAGGAGGGCGACGACCTGGGGCCGGGGGTCGGCCATGGACCCGATCCAGAGGACGCCCCCTAGCCGCCGGCTGGCCGTTCGGCGGTTAGCTTGATAGGCCCCCAGGGGGCTCTCCTGGGCGGAGGTCTGGAGGTATGCGGACCACGCTTCTCATCCTCGTCGCAGTGTCGCTTCTGACCGTCCCCATGGCTGGTACCGGCATCGCCGACCAGGGCCCCCGGGAGGCCCGGGAGCTCCCGGTCGAGGTCACCAGATCGACCGGGGGTCCGGGAGCCAGCGTCTCGAGCCACATCGTCCACTACAACCAGCAGGACTGCGTGGACCCGGCCGGCATCTGGGGTGTCCAGCCACCGGTCAGCCACACCTCGGCGACCTTCGTCCCCCAGCCGACCGGCACGATGGTGTTCTTGCTGGACGTGTTCAACCTGGGGCCGGCCACCTGCCTGCCCCACGCCAGCACGAACCTGCCGCCGCAGAACGCCTACGTGGGCCACTACAACTTCCAGCTCTGGGACGTCGGCGAGGAGCACGACGAAGGGCCGCCGCCGTCGGGTCCATCGCTCCGGTTCGACTGCACCTACATCGGGACACCGACCCTGATCTTCGGGAACTACGTCTGCAGCGGGCCGGCGACCTTCTGGGCCGATCGCACCCACGAGGTCCGGATCGACATCCAACCCTCGGTGGACCTCCTGGGCCTCCCCGTGCCCTCGGTGGGCGCCGACGCACTCACCGTCCCCCAGG
>CAZBKU010000337.1:0-2780 GCA_964492585.1 uncultured Thermoplasmatales archaeon
CGTGCAGGGAGCGCTGGGCGTGGAGGCTGATCGGGACGCCGGTCTCGTTCATCAGCTCGAACGGCCCCATGGAGATCCCGAAGGCCTCCCGGGCAGCCGCATCGATGGTCGGGATGTCCGCCACGTCCTCGTCGAGCAAGCGCACGGCCTCGTTGACCCAGGGTACGAAGAACCGGTTGACGCAGAACCCGGAGGCATCCTCGGTCTCGACGACGATCTTGCCGATCGACCGGCCGAACTGGAGCAGGTCAGCGTAAGCCTCGTCGCTTGTCCCCTTGTGGGCAACGACCTCGAGCAGCTTGTTGATGTTGGCCGGGAAGAAGAAGTGGAGCCCGCCGAACCGATCGGGCCGGTCGGTGGCATCGGCCAGGTCGCTGACGACCAAGGAACTGGTGTTGGTCGCCAGGATCGCCTCGTCGGGGGCGACCTCGTCGACCTCCTCGAACACCTGGCGCTTGAGCTCGGCCTTCTCCGGCACCGCCTCGATGACCAGGTCCACGTCCTCGGTGGCCTGGGCCAGGTCGGTGGTGGTGCTCAGGTTCTCGAAGATGGCGTCGACATCGGCTTGGGCCATCTTGCCCTTCTCGACGCGTGATTCGAGGGGCTGCCGGAGGCGCTCGATGGCGGTCTCCAGGATGTCCTCGTCGATGTCTCGAAGGCGGGTGTCCAGGCCGGCCTGGGCGCAGGCTTGGGCGATCCCGGCGCCCATCGTCCCGGCGCCGAGCACGGCGACCGTGCGGATCATGGAGAGGGCAACGGGGTCGCGTAGAAAAAGGATGAGGCGGTCGCCGATCGACAGCGGCCCGGCCCCGGAAGCGACCGGGACCGGGCTCAAGCGACCCCTGACCTTCGAGCGTTGCTTGACCCGCCGCCCGAGCGCCGCGATGAGAAAAGGAAGGCCTATGGGGCCCTTGCGATGTGGTCACATGATGCTTCCCCTGGCCATCGGTGCTCTCGCCCGGGCTGTCCTCATCGTGGGTGTCGTGATCCTCGCCCTCCTCATCATCTGGGGGGTCATCCGATGGGCCTCCCGTCTGGCCGAAGGCCGGCTCGCCCACGAAGACGAGGAGTAGGGCCTCCTGAGACGATCTTGTCACTGCTCTCCCTCAGCTGCCGGCTTCTTGTGGTCTCCGATCTTTCAGCGCTATCGTCATAAGTTATATCTATCATGTGTAAACTTTCCTTGACAGGGGTAACATGTCCCTGACAGGAAGGAGCCGCCATGGGAGACGATCTCGAGACACTGCTCGCCCAGGTGGACGCGTTGAACAACAAGCACCGGCTGCGCATCGTGGCAGCCCTGCACGACGAGCGAGAGTACGTCAGCCAGCTGGCCAGGCGCCTGGGCCTCTCCCGGCCCTTGCTGTACATGCACCTGGGCAAGCTGGAGGAAGCGGGTCTCGTGGAGAGCAACCGAGAGCTCTCGGAGGACGGGAAGGCGATGAACTACTACAGCGTGACGGGGTTCGAGCTGAGCTTGGACGCGGAGACGATCGCCGAGGCCGTCGGGCCGGTCGAGCCGGAGGTCGATGAGTGATGGTCTCTGGCGAGTGGATCCCGATCCTGGCGATCATGGTCACCGGTGTCCTGATCGGCATGGGCATGTACTTCCGCAGCCAGCGGGCCCGCTACTCCGGCACCGAGGACTACCGCAAGCTGGCCGAGGAGGCCACCAGGGGCCAGAAGGCGCTGTTGGCGCAGATGCGCGAGATGAACGAGTCCCTGCAGGAGATCGAGCGTCTCCTGCGGGAGGTCTAGATGGCCAAGCGTAGCACCTGGATCGTCGTCGGCATCGTTGCCCTGATCCTCCTCGTGGTGAGCGGCGGGCCTTGGTTCCTGTTCGGCTTGCCCTTCATGGCCTTGGGCGCCCTGGGATGGCTCTTCGCGGGCCTGTTCCTTCTCCCGGTGATCCTGCTCGTGGCAGGCGTCATCGGTGTCGGCTACCTGGCCTACCGGGCCCGTGTGGCCCGGGAAGAAGCCCCGGTCCAGGAGCTCATGGCTGACCCCGACCCGACCCAGGAGCTTTCCGAGATCAACCACGAGCTCGAGGCCTTGGCCGCCGAGTCCTCCGAACTGCTCGACCGGACCCGCGTGACCATGGAGAAGGGCCTGAGGGGGTGAGAGGATGGACACCCGTTTCTTCAAGAGCAAGGAGTTCGCCATCTCGGCCGTCGTCGCCCTGGTCCTGGCCGGGGGGGCGGCCTTCGCCATCGGCGGGGACCTGACCCCCGGTAGCGCCTTCAGCCAGCAGGGCTGCTCGGTCCCCGTTCCCAGCGGCACCCCCATCGAGGCCAGCGTCGACGACACCGGTGCCATCCGGGAGGATGGCGGGGTCCGGCGCGTGGTCACCCACGCCTACGACACGCCGGTGGATGGGACCGTCGGCCTCGACGCATGCACCCGTGTCGGCGACATCCGGATCTCGCCCGGCGCCACCGATCGGGTCGTGATGCGGTTCACCATCAGCAACGACGGTCCAGGGGCCCAGGCGGCGGTCGAGGACCTTGAGGTCCGCTCGATGGCCAGCTCTGGGACCTCCGGCGTGAGCCTGGCTGCCTGGCAAGCGACCCACACGCGGGCTGAGGACTGGTTCGACTCCCAGTCGACCCGCACCACCGTTGAGATTGAGCTCCCCGCGACGGCCAGCTACAGCGCCGGCCTTGAGACCGACGTCGGGGACATCACCCTGGCATCGCTCACCTACCGCGACCTCGATCTCGAGACCGACGTCGGCGATATCGAGGGCACCGGGGTCTCGCTTGTGGCCGGCATGATCACCC
>CAZBKU010000338.1:0-1781 GCA_964492585.1 uncultured Thermoplasmatales archaeon
CGGCACCCCAGGCCTGCCTTGCGAGGATCATCCGTCCATGCAGTACCAGAACGGCAGCCTCCACCTCACCGCCTTCGAACCGGGACCCGATGGCGGGGAGATCCGATGGTCCCACAAGCGTGCCGTCTCCTTGACCGAGGAGGGTGCCGCAGGTCAGGACAGGTCTCTGGGCGTTCAGGACACATTTCAGGGGATCAGCGCCCACACGACCGGGACCCAGAGCGTCCTCTACACCCGGATGCTCGACCAGGTCCTAGCGCTCAACCCAGGTCAAGACGGGGAGGAGATCTGGTCGGAGACGGTGGGCGCGTTCGACGCCCAGACCAACGCCAGCTTCGGGGGCCTAGCCCTGGGTGACAACGCGTTCTACGCCACCTCCACCGAGACCCTCTACCGCTACGACACCAACCCCCACCACAACCGGTGGCGGACCGTGCTGGACCCCAGCTATGACGAGAAGTGGGCCAACGGGGACATCATCCTCGCCGACGAGACCCTCTATGCCGCCGCCGAGTGGCGCCACGGCAACGGTACCTCGATCTACGCCGTGGATGCCGAGACGGGGGACATCCTGTGGCGCAAGCCGATCCCGTCGGATCCCGCCATCGCCGAGCAGAAACCCTGGCGCTTGTTCCACTACATCAGCGTGGCCGACGGCCTGCTCGTGGCTGCCGGCGGGGATGGGACCCTCTGGGTCCTCGGGGAGACCGACGCCTCCATCGCGCCGGCCGTCAAGGTCTCCAGCGCCTACCCGGGTCCAGGCGAGGAGGTCGACGTGGACCTCTCGGGATCCGGGCCCGGGCTCCAAGGGAACGTCACCCGTTACAAGGCCGACTGGGGCGACGGGAACACGACCGGCTGGCAGACCGATCCGGTGCTCACCTACGCCTACACCGCCCCCGGCGACCGAACCGCCCGGTTCTGGGTCGGCAACGATGCCAACCAGACATCCTCGGTCACCCACACGTTCCACGTCGGCCAGGAGGCGCCCACAGAGCCGAACATGGTCGAGACCGCCTTCGCCCGGGAGAACCAGGATTTAACCTTCGGTGTCCTGGGCATCCTGGTCGCTGTGACCGGCGGCGCCATCGGTGTCGCCCGCCGCTACCGCGAGCGATCGCGTCTCCAGGAGGAGCTCGAGGCCATCGAACACCTGTTCGAGGCGACCCGGGACCGACCGGCCGAGTGCGAGGCCCAGCTGACCGAACGCAAGGCCCATTGCCGCGGCCTCTTGACCGACGGGTACCTGACCGAGGAGCAGTTCCAGGTCGTCCAGACCCGGGTCGAGGAGCTCAAGCAGGAGCTACGGCGGGGGGCGGTCGAGGACGAGTTCGCCTTCCTGCCCCACGGCCTGGTCCGGGAGGCCCGGGAGATGCTTCACGACGGGCGCGTGACCAGCCTCGAGGCTCGCGCGTTCCTGACCGCGCTGGAGGAGAGCGAGGTCGTGACCGACGAGCAACGTGCCCTCGTCCGGGATCGGATCGAGGCGTGGTACGCTCGGGACGCCGGTGGGGGCGGTCGACCGTGACCGGCGCCCCGTGGCCCAACGCCAGGCAGATGACGCGACCAGAGACCGTTGACGGAGATCGAGATCCATGAGCTACAGCGACGACGACGGAACCAAGCGCACGACGCTCGCCCTGTTGATCGGTCTGCTGCTGGCCACCGCCCTGTTGGCCGGCTGCATCGGCACAGGGGACCAGACCTCCCTGGAGGCCAACGAGGCCCCCAGCGGGGACGCGACCGAGCAGACGCGCGAGGTCCCCTACAGCCAGTCCGGC
>CAZBKU010000338.1:1791-2778 GCA_964492585.1 uncultured Thermoplasmatales archaeon
CGCTACCAGGAACTGCCGGAGTTTGGCCTCGGGGAGCCCTGTTCTATCGGACATACAGCCAGTCCGGCTCCCTGGACACCGCCCTCGGGGTCTGCGTCACCGGTGTCGGCATCGGTACCAACGCCTGCCAGGGCAACATCGAGATCCACGAGACCGATCCCGCCGGGGTGGTCCAGGAGGCCGAGCTGACGCTCACTTGGGAGCCGCTGACCGCCCTGACCCAGGAGCTGGGGATCACCTTGGCCTGGGGTTGCGACGACCAGGGTGATTGCGAGACTGACTGGGCGTCCGGGACCAGCCCCGTCGAGCTGACGGTCGATGGAGTCGAGGCGCCAGGCAAGGTCTACATCGGCGTCTGGAACGGTGCCACGGGCGTCGAGGAGGCCTACGTCAGCCATACGACGCCCCAGGACTACCAGATCGAGGGCACGTTCACCAGCCTGGTCACCGCAGGGGGCTCCCGGTGACCCGAAGCTGGACCCTGGTCCTGGCGTTGACCCTGCTGCCGCTGACCGGCTGCATCGGGGACGTGGGCGACGTCGAGACGGACGAGACCGTCACCGAGAACCACGGGTGCAGCGTCATCAACCGCGATGCGACGGTCGCCGCCGACCAGCCCCTGGGGCTCACCCTCGAGGCCGGTGGGGCCCCCGCCACCGCCTCCATCGATGGCACGACCAGCGGCGTCGGCGAGCTCCAGTTGGTCCTCGAGCACAACGGCACCGAGGTCTGGTCGGACACCGCCGGAGGCACCGGAGCCGTGGGCATGGACGCCGCGTTCGACGGACGCGTCGAGGACCTGGCGCGTGGCGACCACACGCTCACGGTCTCGACCGAAGAGGGCTACCACGACATGTCGATCGCCTTCGAGATCCGGTGGGGCGGGGGGACGTGCTCGTGAATGCCCGAGCCCTCCTGACGGTCGCTGGAGCTCTGCTCCTGACCGCCGGCCTGACCGGCTGCTTGGGGAGCCTCGACGACGGGGGA
>CAZBKU010000339.1:0-2767 GCA_964492585.1 uncultured Thermoplasmatales archaeon
GACATGGCCCTGGTGGCTGGCTCCAGCCTGCTTCGCGTCCAGCTCGACGGCTCCATCGACGTGCTCCACGGCGGGCGTGGCGCGTTCTTCCGGGCCATGGACTGGAACCCGGCCATGGGCCTCACCGATCCCTTCGCTTGGGTCGAGGCCGCCGTGGACCGCGACGGCAAGGCGTTGTTGGGGACGGTCTGGCGGACCAACGGGACCTCGGGGCTGGGAGAGGACGACAACGTGGCCCTGTACGGCCGGACCAACCCCGGCCGTGCCCTGCTCAACACCATCTCCTTCGCCCCCAACGGCAGCTACGCGCTCTTGGCCGGTCGCGACGGGGTCGGGTCCTCGGTCCTCTCGTGGGCTGCCGCCCGGGACCCGAGCCACGGTCACGAGGACCGCGACCAACCCCACGACCACCGGTGGCAGTACCTCCCCTCGGGCAAAGCCACCGGGCCGATCACGTGCATCGACTGGCACCCGGAGGATGGGTACGCCCTGGCCGTGGGCCTGGAGAAGGACGTCGTCGGGTACGTCGGTCCCCAGATCTACGTTCCGATCCTCCACAGCGGCCGGGACCTGTTCGGTTGCGCCTTCCACCCTGAGGGCGACTATGCCCTGGCGGCCGGCGCCAACGGGACCCTGTTCGAGATCCAGCCGGGGACCAGCCCCCTGGGTGCCGTGGCTCGACCGGCGCCGGGCGGCCTGGTCCCACCCAAGGAGAACGCCACGTTCGTCCTGGGCACCATGCCGCGGCTCCCCAGCGACGAGCTCGGTGTCAGCGCCGAGGTCCGGGGGACCAACGTGACGGTCACCACCGAGCAAGAGGGAGCTTGGTGGCAGCTCCAGGCCGACGCCGGGGAGCTTGAGGACGGCCGGTATACCCTGGCGATCCGGGTCACCGGCACCGGCGGAACCTCGGTGATCACCCATCCCTTCCTGGTCAACAACGAGGCCTTCAAGCCGCCGACGCCCACCATCCTCGACCCTGACGATCTGGAGGGCAGCGGGTCCGACAGCGACGGGATCTTCACGATCCGCTGGGCGCCCGTCGACGCGCCGGTCGTCTACGAGGTCGAGGAGCGGACCAGCGGCGGGGGGATCAACGCGACCAGGGTCCTGCCGGCCGGAAGCAGCCCGAACCTAACCGTCCGGGTGGACGAGGACGCAAGCTACCTCTACCGTGTCCGGGCCAAGAACACCTTCAACGTCAGCGACTGGAGCCGGTCGACCGTGGTCAACGTCGTCCTCGACAGCGACGGTGACGGTGTCCCCGACAGCAAGGATCCCCGGCCCTTCGTCGAGGACACTTGGGGTGACAGCGACGAGGACGGCGTCGACGACGACGTCGAGTACAAGCAGTGCTCGGATCCTATGGATGCCGACTCGACGCCCTCGACCGACGACGACGGCGACGGGCTGCCCAACGCCGTCGAGTGTCTCCAAGGGACCGATCCCAAGGATCCCCAGGACCCCCCGCCCGAGGAGGACATCCCAGGGAACAACACGACCGGGAGCGACGGGGACGAGGGCGACGACGATCGGCTGATCCCGGGCGTGGCCGCGCCGCTGTTGACCCTCGTAGTGCTGGTGGCGGCTGTGCTGAAGCGGCGTTGAGAGGATGTCTCGGCCACCTACCGTCCCTCCGTGTCTCTCGCGGAGGGAGGCCTGACGGCGAGGGGTTCGGATCGAGCCACGGCCGGTCCCTGCGAGCGGCCCTGCCGTGCGGCGCGGTGGCAGGCGGAGGTGGCACCGGGAGCCCCCGCGGCGCCAGCCGTCCTGAACCTACACCTGATCCCAGAGCAGCTCGTTGAGCGCGTCGCACCGCTTGCGCCAGTCCTCAGGGTGGGCGAAGCGCGTGCTGGCCGCGATGTTGGAGAGTAGCGCGTTGCCATCCTGGGGCGTGAAGCAGAACCCGCTGACCTGGTTGCCCTCGACGTGGATCGTGTCGGTGGCCACGACGCCCTGGTTGACGATCCGGCCGAAGGGGCCGAACTCCCGGCCGACGTTGAACACCAGGTTGCTGGTGGCCTTGTCGGTCATGGCCAGCAGGGAATCCTGTCGGATCCGGTGGATGACCTCGTCGGCGTTGGTTCCCTCGCCCAGCTCGAACTGGAACCAGAGGGTGTGCATGAAGGTCGTCGGGACCTTGATCGCCGAGCTGAAGAGATCCAGCTCGAGGCCCTTGGTCCGGTAGAGGTCGATGACGTCCCGGGCGTGGTGCGTGCCCTGTTTCTCGTGGTGGACGCTGACCTTGGGGGCCAGCGGCGCATCGCCCTTCTGGCCCACGTCGGTCCCCCGCCGGATGCAGACGACCCGGCCGCTCTCAAGACCAGGTCCCTCGTGGCCCAGCGCGATGGCTCGCACCAGGGCCGCGATGTTGTGGGTGTTGCACGAGACGATGTGGACGAACCGATCCTCGAGGGCGTCGAGCTCCTCGTCGTTGACCCCGGCGGCGTAGGGCATGCCGAAACCGGCCTCGCTGCCTTGGGCCAAGAAACCGGCGGGCCCATCCATCTCTTGGTACTCCGGTTTGCGATCGCGGGCGATACCCGAGGGCGTGGCCTCGATCACGACGGTGGAGGCGTCCAGGGCCTCCTGGAGGCTCCCGTCGACCTCGAAACCCTCGTCCTCGAAGGCCCGGGCCTTCTCGTTGGCCACGACGAAGGTCCCTCCGGCAGCCTGGAGCTTCTCGACCAGTGGTCGATCGCTGCTCCGAGGCGTGTTCTTGGTGAACGTAACCTCGTCGAAGCCCAGCTCGGTCGAGTATCGGTTG
>CAZBKU010000340.1:0-2735 GCA_964492585.1 uncultured Thermoplasmatales archaeon
ATGTTGCGGTCGCGGATGGTCACCGCCAGGCTGGAAGGCGCCAGGCGTTGGCCGTCGCAACCGGGGCAGGCCCGGTCGGCCATCAGCTTGGACAACCGGGAGCGGACCCGGTCGCTCTCGGTGCTCTGGTAGCGGCGTTCGACCTGGGGGATCAGGCCCTCGAAGCTGGCCGTGCCCCGCCACTGGTAATCGGACTTGGAGCTCGAGTAGACCTGCTCGTACTTCTCTTTGGTACCGTAGAGCAGGGCCTGACGCTGCTCCTCGTCCAGGTCCTCGAAGGCATCGCTGACCGAGAAGCCCATGTGTCGACCGAGCTGCTCGATCTCGCGCATCACCCAGGTGCCCCGGGTGGCGTACCCGTGGATGGCTCCGTCCCCGATGGGGTCCCCCGGGTCGGTGATGACCCGGTCCGGGTCGACCTCCAGGGTCGTGCCGATGCCGCTGCAGCGGTCGCAGGCGCCCTGGGGGGCGTTGAAGGAGAACGATCGATGGGTGAGCTCAGGGAGGCTAAGCCCGCAGTGGGTGCAGGCCAGGGCCTCGCTGTAGACCTCCTCGCCGTCCTCGGTCCAGATGGTGACCACACCGTCGGCCAGGTCCAGGGCCTGCTCGACGGCTTCCACAACCCGGCTCTCCTCGACGTCGCCGGCCACCAGGCGGTCGACGACGGCCTCGATGGTGTGGTTCTCGTACCGTTCGAGCTCCCACCCCTCGTCGGCCCGACCGAACCCGCCGTTGACGCGGACGCGGGGCAGGCCCTGCTGAAGCAGCTCCTCGAAGAGGGCCTCGTAGGTCCCCTTGCGGTGGCGGACCACCGGGGCCAGCACCTGGTACTTGGTGCCCTTCTCCAGGGATAGGACCTGGTCTGCGATGGCCTGGGGGCTCTGCTTGGCCACCGGCCGGCCGCACTCGGGGCAGTGGGGCTTGCCCAGGTTGGCGTACATGACCCGCAGGTAGTCGTAGATCTCGGTGACGGTGCCCACCGTCGACCGGGGGTTGTGGCTGGTGGTCTTCTGATCGATGCTGATCGCCGGCGACAGGCCGGCGATGTGGTCGACCTGGGGCTTCTCCATCTGGCCCAGGAACTGGCGCGCGTAGCTGGAGAGCGACTCCATGTAGCGGCGTTGGCCCTCGGCGAAGATCGTGTCGAAGGCCAGGGTCGACTTGCCCGAGCCCGACGGGCCGGTGATCACCACGAAGTCGTCTCGCGGGATCTCGACGTCGATCTGCTTCAGGTTGTGCTCCCGGGCACCATGCACCCGGATGAGGTCATCGGCCATGGACGACCGCTCGTAGCGGGGGCCTCCTTATGAGGCTTGTTGCCGAGGGCCCGTGATAGGAGGGGGCCTCAGGATGGGCGGTGCCCGCTGGCGGGACCCGGACCGACGGGTCTTGCACTTTATCCGCCGCCTCCGGCGTACCCCGAGACGGGTGAGGGTCCCCGGTCCCTCCCTAGGCCCCTTTCCGCAGGCCCTAAGTGCCTTCCCGACGCATCAGCTACCAGACCACCATGGCCCGTCAGATCACCGTCCTCATGGAGAACGAGCCCGGCGCCCTGTCCCAGGTCACCAGCGTCCTGGCCAAGGCGGACATCAACATCGAGTCCCTCATGGTCGAGGCCGAGCACGACTTCGGGTACGCCCGCCTCCAGGTGTACCCCTACCAGGAAGCCATGCGGGTGCTGGAGGAAGCCGGGTTCCAGGTCCGCGGTGGTGACGTCATCACCCTGACCCTGACCAACGAGCCCGGCGCCCTGAACGAGGTCCTGGCCAAGCTCAGCAAGGCCGACATCAACGTCGAGTTCCTGTTCGGCACCGCCAGCGGGGAGCACGAGGGCGAGCTGGTCTTCCGGGTCGACGACACCGAGAAGGCCAGGCAGGTCCTCGGCCTGGACTGAACCAAGCCTGGCCTGCCGGGAGACGGCCACAAGAAGCTTCTTAAACCGCCAGCGCGGCTCCAGGGTGGAACAGCATGCGCAAGGTCCTGGCCGCTCTCCTGTTGCTCACCGCCGGCTTGGCGGGATGCCTTGGCTCCGACACCGACGACGGTCAGCCGGTCAGCCCCACGGCCGGCCAGGGCGAGGTCATCCAGGACCGCGCCCGGGTCGTCGTCGCCGACATCGACACCGGCATCAACCCCTACCATACCGAGTTCCGGGACACCAGCGACGAGGCCTACCAGCACCCATCGACCTACCTCGACGGCTACCCTGAGAACGCCACAGCCCTGAACATCACCCTGGACGCGGCGAGCTACGAGGCCGCCGTCGAGGCCGACTGCCAGCGTTGGAAGAGCGTCGAAGCCGGCGAGCTCTACTGGTTCCCCGGCACCCGGATCATCGGCGCCCGGACCACCAGTGATCTCGACGTCAGCTGCGAGGAGGACGCCGAGCTGCCCGGCATGATCCTGGACCGTGGCGGGCACGGCACCATGACCGCCAGCCGTGTCGCCGGGGCGACCACCTCGGTCTGCCCCGACTGCAAGCTCGTGGCCATCCAGGGCTTCAACCCGGAGAACATGGCCTGGGCCGCCGACCAGCCCTGGATCGACCTCCAGACCAACTCCTGGGGCCACCTGCCCGACGGGATCGACCTCCGCGAGGACGACCGGGAGACCGTGCGCCAGGCCGCCGCCCAGCAGGCGAACTTCGTGGCCGGCGGCAACGGCCTTCTCGGGTTCTTCGGCGTCAGCGGCCACCCGGCCTACATGGACAACATCGCCGGTCCCGAGGGCATCAT
>CAZBKU010000341.1:0-2734 GCA_964492585.1 uncultured Thermoplasmatales archaeon
CGCTCGCTCGCGTGCCTTGTGGATCTGCACGAACGCTCGGCGTCGCGGGCCTCGCGTTCGTGCGCTTGAGCCGGACGAGCTGGGCAGTTAGCCTAAGGAACGTCTCACCGACTGGAGACACGCGCCCCTCCGTCCTTCGGGGGTCGGGGCGCCTGTCTCCAGATACGACCGTCCCCTCAGCATCACGGGCCTCGGGGACGGTCTATCTCGCCAGAAGAACCGGGCGGTTACGCCGGTTCTTCTGGCTCAACATGAACGACCACCCGATCCAGCTCGGGCAGCTTGGCGTGCAGCACGCGCTCCAGGGACTCGGCGGCCTCGTGGGCCCGCTCCAGGGACATGTCACCGGGGGCCAGGGCGGTGACGATGGCCTCGAACCGGTCACCGACGCGCTTGATGACGATGGGTCCAGCGCCCTGGAAGGGGTCGGCCGTGATCGAGGCCTCGATGCGTTCGACCAGCTCGTCCTGCTCGTCGGTGACATCCTCCCCCGAGCGGGGATGCCGAGGCATGGGCTCGATGTGGGTCCGCATGCCGACGACGTCGGGCACGGTCTCCTTGACCCGGGCCTCGAAGGCTTGAGCGATGTCGTGGGCCGCGTCGAGGGTCAGGTCGTCGTCGACCTCGACGTGGCAATCGACGACCAAGCCCCCGTCGAGATCGTCGACGAAGATCTCGTGGATGCCCAGGATCCCGGGCTCCCGGGCGGCCAGGACCTTGAGCTTGGTGGCCGCATCCTCGCGGACAGCGACCGGTTCGGCGTGGACGGTGATGTCGGCGTCGCCGATCTCCTCGCGGACAGCCGCCTCGACCTCGTCCATGACCCGGTGGGCTTTCTCCATCCCCAAAGCGCGCGGGATCTCGACGGTGGCATCGACGAACAGGTCCGGCCCGGCGCCGCGCACGCGGACCTGGGAGGTGGCTTCCACGGTATCGACCCGGTCGATGGCTCGCTGGACCTGCTCGAGGACCTCGGGCTCGATCCGGTCGACCAGGCCGCCGACGGCTCGCCAGGCGACGTAGACCGAGCCGCCCACGATGAACAAGGCCACGATCAGGGCGGCCACGCCATCGGCCCGAGGGTAGCCTCGTGTCCCGACATACAGACCGATCAAGACCACGGTCGTGGTGATCAGGTCGCGGGTGAAGTGCCAGGTGTCGGCCTCCAGGGCAGGGCTCCGGTGCTCGCGTGTGGCCTTGCGCAGGGTCCAGATCCGCTCGGCGTCGACAAGGATGGCCACGATCATCACACCGAGGACCCAGGCATCGGCGCGGACCGGCGGCGGGTCCAGGATCCGCTGGATGGCGAAGAAGCCGACGATGACCCCGGTGGCCGCCAGGATCCCGGCTTCGGCCAGGCCGGCCACGTTCTCGAACTTGCCGTGGCCGTAGGGGTGTTCCTTGTCGGCTGGCAGGCGGGCCAGGCGGACCCCGGCGTACACGGTCAGCGCGATGAGCAGGTCCAGGCCCGAGTCGACGGCGGTGGAGACGACACCGATGGAGTCCGAGGCGACCGCCGCGGCCATCTTGGCCAGGAAGAGACCCAGAGCCAGGGCGACGGTCCAGAGGGCCACCCGGGCTGCGCCGCGCTGGTCCGGGTCGGCCGGCGCAGCGGTGGTAACCTCATCCATCGTAGGTCAGCGTAGCCTCGATGCCCTTCACCAGGGCATGAAGGGCTCGGTTCTGGGCCGCGTCCAGACCGGCCTCCTCGGCGAACGCGGTGATCTGGCCGCAGATCGCGTCGATCTCCGTGCGTTTGCCGTTCTGGACGTCCTGGAGCATGCTGGAGCGGTTGGTGTCCGTGCGATCGGCCACCTGGACGGCCTTCTCGACCCACGCGCCCTCCTCGACCTCGAGGCCTCGGGCCCTGGCCACGGTCTCGACCTCGCCGGCCACGTCGGCCATCAAGCGGGTCAGCTCGGGGATGTCGAGCAGGGCACCGTTCCGTAAGCCCGTGATCGCTGTCAAGGGGTTGATGGCCGCGTTGACGGCAGCCTTCGCCCACAGCTCCTCGCGGATGTCGGGGACGACCTCGGCCTCCAGGCCGGCCTGGGTGAAGGCATCGGCCAGCTCGTGATGGGCCGGCAGGTCCGGCGGTTCCGGTGGACCAAGGACGGTGTCGCCCAGACCGGTGTGCTCGACGTGGCCTGGGCCCTGGAAGATGCAACCGTGGCTGGTCGACGCGCCGATCGTCCGCTCGGGGCCGACCTGATCCTGGATCGTCTCGATGTTGCCCAGGCCGTTCTGCAGGCTGACGACGAACGTGGTCTCCGCGATGACGGGTCTGGCCGTCCTCAGCGCATCGACCGTGTCGTGGGCCTTGGTGGTGATCAGGACCACGTCGGCCCCCTGCAGGTTCTCGCAGGTCGTCGAGGCCTTGACCTTCACCCGGCGTTCGGTCTGGCCGGTCAACCGCAAGCCCTGGGCGCGGATCGCTTCGACGTGCGGGGTCCGGCCGATGAGGACGACCTGGTGCTGGTCGGCCAGGCGGCCGCCGAACAGGCTGCCGATGGCTCCGGCACCGACGACCACGACCCTCACGCGTGCCCCTCCGCTGGCATCGGTGCGTGTAACGCCCCACCTGAGGTGAACCTTCGCCTCGTCGGGTGCCCCCGGGTGGGTCGTCATCCCTGGGGGCTGGTCCAGCTACCCCTCGGCGACGTTCAGGCTGACATCCCGCCACCGGAAGAGGCCGGCCGTGGCGGCCAGGGACCCGAGGACGACGGCCACGGGC
>CAZBKU010000342.1:0-2704 GCA_964492585.1 uncultured Thermoplasmatales archaeon
TCTGGCACTTCTAGATCGATGGGGGCTGATCACGAGGAAGGGGGGTAGCCGGGTCGCATGGACGAGGCAAGCGAGGAGGTCGATCGATGAACGATCCGCCGATACCGGATCGCAGGAGGCACCGTAGGCCCGGGGGTCGACGAGAGGCTCGGCAGCGGGGCCAGAGGGCCCGAGCCTGGGGGTCAGCCAAGCCCGCCGGAGCACGATGAACGTGGCAGTCCTCGCACCCGGGGAGTTCACCGGCAGCCCGGAGGACAACCCGGGTACCCGTGAGGTCTTGGAGACGTTCGACGAGTTCGAGGTCATCGCGAACCCGAGGAGCTTCTACTACGTCGAGGACACGGGAGCGTTCCTCGTGCTCAAGGCCCAGAGGCCCGAACGGATCGAGCTGACCAACCACGTCGACCAGGACGGCCAACCGGTCCTCCAGGTCCAGCAAGCCAGAGAGGTGATCCCGACGGGGCCGACCCGCACCGATGTGGAAGAGCGGATGCGCGAGCTGCTTGAGGAGCAGGGGCTTGAGCTTCCAGAGGGGAGCTCGGTCCGTCCCGAGCGCCTCGGGCCCTGACGGTCCAGGCTCACGGTGGCTTCGGAGGTCTCATCGACACCGTCCGGTGTGAGCCCGGGCACCTGCACCGGGTCCGCATGTCAAACACCGAGCCAAGCTCTTCATAGCCCTCCGGGCCGTGGAAGGTACCAGAGGCAACGGAGGCACAGGATGGACCGACGCTACAGCATGGCTGCTACCATGGCACTGCTTATGATCGCCCCCACGGGCACGCTCCTGGCAAGCGGGACCCCCGAGGGTTCGGCCGACGGCTCGCTAGGTTGCGGGGCCGCTGCCCTCGTCCCGGTCCCGGGGTGCCAGCTGTGGACGACCCGCCACGATGGGGTCGGGCAGGGCTTCGACCACCCCGACGCACTGGCGGTGAGCCCCGACGGGGCGGTGGCCTACGTGACCGGCGCCAGCCAAGGTCAAAGCTCGCAGCTCGACCTGCTTACGGTGGCCTACGACACGGGCACGGGCCAGCCCCTGTGGACGGCTCGATACGATGGTCCCGGCAACGATCGGGACTGGGCCCTGGATCTGACCCTCACCGGGGACGGCCAGCGCCTGTACATCGTCGGGCACACGCAGATCGACACGCGGGACAGGGACTTCCTCACGGTGGCCTACGATGCCGTCAACGGCGACCAGCTGTGGACGGCACGCTACGACGGGTCCGTCCACCAGCAGGACAAGGCGGTGGACGTCAAGCTCAGCCCGGACGAGACCACGGTGTATGTGGCAGGGTCCAGCCGGGGACCGGTGGGCCACGGGCACGGGACGGCTCCGGACATGACGATCGTGGCCTACGATGCGCTCACCGGTGCCGAGCAGTGGGTCGCCCGGTACGACGGGCCAGGCCAGGATTGGGACTCGCTGGCCGAGATCGTGGTCTCGGGCGACGGGGCAACCCTCTATGCCACCGGTACCAGCAAGGCCCACGACGGACGCCTCGATCTGGCCGTGATCAGCGTCGACGCTGCCGACGGCACGATTGGCTGGGAGGCACGCTACCGTGGGCCTTCCACCGGGGACTTCGCCCGGTCGATCGTCCTCTCACCGGACCAGGACGCGGTCTACGTCGGCGGGTTCGACGGGTACGGGGACGGCACGGACTTCGACTGCCTGACCCTGGCGTTCTCCGCCGACGACGGGGCCATGCTGTGGGAGGCTCGTTACGACGGTCCACCCTCCGGTCACGACGTCTGCCGGGAAACGATCGTCAGCCACGATGGGGAGACGCTCTACACCATCGGCACGAGCCCGGATCTGGCAGGTGGGAACGGGTACACGGTCATCGCCCACGAGGCTGCCACGGGCGTCGAGCTGTGGACCTCCCGACCGGGGCTCCAAGGCCTCCCGTCGGGAGCCATGGATATCGAGTTGGGCCCCGACGGCGACCGGCTCTACACGACCGGGTACACGCAGGGTCCCAACGACCGCGATCACCTGACCAGCGTCCTAGACGCCGATACCGGGGAGACCCTGGCGCGGTGGACCTACGACGGCTACGCAGGCACCGACACCGCTCTTGCGCTGGCGGTGACCAGCAACGGGTTGATCACCACCGGTTACAGCCAGAACGCTGACGGGCACGCTGACTACCTGACCGCGGCCTACCCCCTGGAGGCCAGCCTGTTGCCCATCCCATCCGGGTAGGACCGTGGAGGCTATGCGATGGGTAGGGCTTGCCCCGCCATGCTGAGCAGCGGTCGGACATCGGTGTTGCTCGTCGTGGTCCTGCTGATCGGGCCCCTTGCCGGGTGCATGGACGCGGGCGAGGAGCCGGTCGCGGGTACACCAAGCTCCGAGGATGCCTGCTCCCTGGGCGGACCGCCGCGGCAAGCGGCCTCGGGCGAGGAGGTCTTCGAGCTGACCGACGAGCACCTGGCCCAGCACCCGGTCCTGGAGGAGGTCTTCGAGCAGGAGGGTCACACGGTCAGCGTGGCTTGCGACGAGGGCACCCTGATGCTCCACCACCTGGCCAACGAGGGCGCCCCCGTCCGGTTCAGCGAGTCCGAGGTCGACCAGGGTCACCGCTTGTTGGCCAGCCACGACACGGTGACCCTCCAGATCACCCTCTCGAGGGTGGCCTAGGACACCGATGCACCGGCTCTCCGGCAAGATCATCCCGGCCCTCGCGGTCCTCCTGCTGGC
>CAZBKU010000343.1:0-2682 GCA_964492585.1 uncultured Thermoplasmatales archaeon
CTTGAACGGCGTGTCCCCCTCCTCGACGACGATGTCGTGAGGGGCGATGTCGCCGGGTTTGGCCGGAGCCTTGGCCTTGTTCCCTTCGATGAGCTCGAACAGCTTGAACGGGTTGGCGTCGCTCATGATGAGCGCGGTCTGACCCGAGAGGTGCTCCTCGAGATCGGCGAGGTTCTCCTTCTTGCCATCGAGGTTCTCCATGGCAAGCTCAAGCAGCGTGTTCTTGGTGACGCGGATGGTCGCATCCTCGCGGATCGCGGCGCGGATGTCCTGGAACTGCTTGCTGGGCAGCTTGTCGATCCGGGCCAGAGCCACGACGGACTGTCCCTCAAGGAGCTCTGTGAGGTCGTCGACCTCCTGCTTCTTCCAGGGGGCCACGCGTGCTTCGAATCTCGTTGCCATCTTGCAGACCTCCTCAGATCAGCCGCACGGACGGTCCCATCGTCGTCTTGACGTAGACCGAGTCGAGGTTGTTCTCACCGCGCTCCAGGTTGCGCCGGATGCGGTCGAGGACGGCCTTCACGTTGTCGGCCAGCTCCTCCTTGCTGAGCGCTTCGACGCCCACGGCCACATGGAACGTGGTGTTGTCCTTGGTACGGACCCGCACCGTGTTCCTCAAACTCTCGATGGTCTCCACCGGGTCGGTCCCCGGTTGGAGAGGTGTTGGCATCTTGCCGCGGGGACCGAGCACGACACCCAGGGTGCGACCGATGGTCGGCATCAGGGGTGCTTCTGCCAGGAAGAAATCCATCTCCTTGGCCAGGGATCTGGCCTCGGTCTTGTCGTCGGCCAGGTCCTCGATCTCCTCAGGCTGGATGACGATATCCGCCACATCACGGGCCTTGGTCGCCATCTCACCGCTGGCGAAGATGCCCACCCTGACTTCCTTGCCCCGTCCACGGGGAAGAACGACCTCCTGGTCGATCCGGTTCTTCGGATCGGACAGGTCCAGGTCGCGAAGGTTGATGGCCATGTCCACAGACTGGGTGAAATTGCGCCCCGTCCCTTGATCAAGGGCGGTCTCCACAGCGTCGACGATATCCTCGAAGTCGACCAAAGCGATCACCGCACGCAGTACCGACGGCGCTTGGCGCCTCCTGCGGCGGCGCGGCTATGAAAGGGGTGTTATTTAACCCTACTGCCGGCCCGGAGGGGGATTGTGGGAGCAGGGGCCCCTTCCTGGATCGTCACGGTCACGCGCAGACGGGTGAAACCCGGTGCTAACCCTCCCGGTGGAGGGGTCGTCGGTTGGGTGTCACTAGCCGGGGGTGACAGGTATCCCGATTGGATGGTGTCACAGCAAGGTTTAAGAGGCGTTTAGCGGCTGCTAGGGTGAGGCAAGGTGGGTCGGTCCATGAGAACCAAGGTCATGCTGGTCCTGGCGTTCGCCGTCCTCGTGCTCAGCGCTCCTGCCGTCGCGGAGACGGTTGAGGCGGGGGCCGACACGCTCTACGAGGAAACCTCGACCAGCGAGATCACCTGCCAGAACGAGGTCGCCTGCGACTCGCCCTCGGTGGACGCTCGCGCTGAGGCCGGTGGCGGCAACGTCGCCGCCGAGGTCCCCGTCGAGGCATGCACCGAGGCCGTCCAGACCAACCAGGGTCAAGGCGAGATCGAAGAGGAGTGCGAGCCGACCCAGCCCTCGGTCGACGCCGGTGTCCTGCGCCTCTATGTCGACGTCGACGGTCTCGATACCGGCGCCGACAGCTCCGACGACGAGGAGGTCCAGACCAACGCGGCCCAGGCCAGCCCGACCCAGGACCTCGACTACAAGATGATGGCCACGCTGGCTGCCGGCGCCATCGGTCTCTCGGCCACCGGAGCCGTCGCGGTGCTGGGCTTCCGCCGTGTCACAAGCTTCCTGCTTGGTCCCCTGGCCGCCCGCCTGGAGACCAGCGAGCTGCTGGAGGACGAGACCCGGCAGGCCATCTACGAGACGGTCAAGGAGGAGCCAGGCATCAACCTCCGGGCCCTGGCCGACGAGCTCGACCTGGCCTGGGGCACCCTGCTCCACCACCTGCACAAGCTGGAGAAGGCCCACATGGTCGTCACCAAGCGGTACGGCAAGTACCGCCGCTGCTTCCTCAACGGGTCGACCTACTCCAAGGACGAGAAGGCCCGGTTGGCCGCCCTCTCCACGCCGAGCACGGCCCGCGTGGCCGAGTACGTGCTTGAGAACCCCGGTTCCACCCAGTCCGAGATCGGGGAGGCCCTGGGCGTGACCCCCTCCACGGTCCTCTGGCACGCCAAGCGGCTCAAGGACGTCGAGCTGATCCAGACCCAGCGCGACGGCCGGTACGTCAAGTACTTCCCGCAGCTCAAGCAGCACGAGAAGACCCAGCTGGCCTCGGCGTGATCAGGCCACAGAGGCATCGAGATATCGGTGTGCGATGTCGAGAGCGCACGGCCCCAGGCCGTGCAGACGGAGAACTTGAGGATCCACAGAGAACGACCCCCACAGCGTCAGCGCCCTCCCTGCCGGTGACCCAGACCCCTCGAACCGGGCCCAGCCTGAGGGTCCCATGACCGCTGCCGGTCGATCCCATCTCCCTGTTCCAACGGACCCAGTGGCTCCTCGCGTCCCTCTGCACCTGTGACCAGGTCCTCCCCCCCCACCCAACACCTTCTTGAACCCCCTGGCCATAGTCGGCTCGTGGCCCACGAGGAAAGCGCCAAGCTCTC
>CAZBKU010000344.1:0-2673 GCA_964492585.1 uncultured Thermoplasmatales archaeon
GAGGCCTTCGAGACCGACGTGATCTTGGTCAGCGCTGGGTACGACGCCCATAGGGATGACCCGATCGGTGGCCTTGAGCTCGTGGCCCCCACCTTCCAGACCTGCATCGAGCACCTGCTGGACGTCACCGGGGAGCTGGCCTGTGTCCTTGAGGGCGGCTACAGCCTGGAGGCCCTGGAGGCCTGTCTACCGGCCACGGCAGCGGCTCTGGACGGCGCACCCTGTCCGAGCAGTGAACCGATCACCCAAGGGGTCCGCCCCTGGGGGATGCTGACCTCGCAGATCAAGAACCACGTCGCCCAGCACTGGCCCCTGGACCTGTGAGGACGGGTGCCTGGCCCGAACATCCTTGTAGGATGGTGCCCGAGCCATCGACGGGACGACGGCCAGAACGCTTAAGAACCAGGCCCTCTCCCTGCTCCACCTGAGGTAGCCCCGTGTCCAAGCTCAACATCCTCCTGCTGGCTGCGCTTCTCGCCACGACCACCCTGATCGGGTGCATCGGGCAAGACAGCGACGATCTCGACGAACAGGACCTCCCCGGTGTCGGCGACGGTGACCATGGGACGGCCATGATCTACCAGGCCGGATCCCAAGAGGATGACGTGCGGCCGCTGGACCCCAGCGCCCTGCCCGAGGGGGTACCGCTGCCTGATGGGCTCTCCCACCTCACCGACCAGCCGGTTTTCGAGCCGACGATCGGCGTGACCTCGTCAGGTACCCTGTTCATGTCCAACATCGGCGGCGGCGAGCTGCCCACCGAGCTCAGCACGATCATCCGGAGCACCGACCAGGGGGAGACCTGGGAGGATGTCACGCCCGAGCTGGCACCGATGGTCTCCGGACCGCCCAACACCAACGACCCGTACATCTACGTCGACGAGGCCACCGACCGGGTCTACAACCTCGACATGCAAGGCCTGGCCTGCAACTGGATCAAGTGGAGCGACGACGAGGGTGAGACCTGGACCCACAACCCGGCCGGCTGCGGCCTGCCTCCGGTCCTGGACCACCCCACGATCTTCGCTGGTCCCCCGAACGACGCGCCGACGGTCGGGTACGAGAACGTGGTCTACCTGTGCGTCAACAGGGTGGCCGACAGCGCGTGCGCCACCAGCCTGGACGGCGGGATGACCTGGGCCGGCTTCAACCCGGTCTTCCCCGGTGTGAACACCGAGGGCGAGGTCTGTGGCGGCCTGCACGCCCACGGCGTCGTCGGCCCCGATGGGACCGCCTACCTGCCCAAGGGCCAGTGCGGCACGCCCATGGTCGCCATGAGCCAGGACGACGGGCTGACCTGGGAGACGGTGACCATCAGCGAGGACGTCCCGAGCCCGGGCCACGAGGTCGCCTTCGCCACCGACGACGAGGGCAACGCCTACGCTTTCTGGATCAGCGACGACGAGCAGCCCTACCTGGCCGTCAGCACCGACGGCGGATCCTCTTGGGACGACCCGATGAAGGTCGGACCGCCGGGCTTGACCATCGCTAGGTTCCCGACCGTGGCTGCCACCGGCGATGGCGGCGTGGCCGTGGCCTACGTGGGGACGACGAGCACCGAGGATCGCGGGGACATGGACGCTGACGACACGTGGAACGCGTACATCACGACCACGCTCGATGCCACCGCCGAGGACCCGGTGTTCAGCACCGTGTCCGTCAACGATCCGGCCGACCCGATCGCCCGCGGCCCGTGCGAGGGCCGGTGCACGCCTGCCGAGGGTGGCGCGTTGGGGGACTTCATCGACCTCGTCATCGACGACGACGGTCGACCGTGGGCGGCCTTCGTGGACGCTTGCACCGAGGACTGCGCCAAGGAGGACGGCGAGGAGATCGACAAGGGCATCGGCCTGGTCGGCACCTTCAGAGAAGGCCCGTCGCTTGACGGTGGCGCCCTGCCGGCCCTCGGCCAGGGCACGGTCCAGGAGAGCGACGACGGGGAGCAAAGCTCCGGGCCCGAGGAGATCCTGGCGAGCACCGGGTAGCCTGTCCAGCTAGGGTTCGCGACCCAGGTGGGTCCGCACCAGACGGGCCTCGGCCCGTCGGATCCGTTCGGACAGGGAGGACGCGCTGACACCGAGGCTCTCAGCCAGGTCGCGGAGGGTCACGTCCCGGGGGATATCGTAGTAGCCGGCCTCCAACGCGGCTCCCAGCGCCTCGAGCTGGGTGGAGGTCAAGATACCCTTGTCGCCGGCACCGCTGAGCTCGTCGGCTGGTCGGACCGACTCGATCTCGAGGTCCTCGGCCGGGAGCATGCTTCCGTCGACGAGGTCGCCCAGGAGGGCCCGGTCGCCTTCGAAGATGAGGGTCGCCCAGCCGTCGTCCCCGATCCGGGCCTTCTTGAGGCCCAAGTCCTCGATCAGGGTCGCCCAGAGCGGATCCAAGGTCTCGAAGGTCGCGCGGCAGGATCGGCCCAGGGTCGAGACCTCCAGCGGCTGGCCCATACCCAGGCGGCTCAGCCAGGCCACGCACGAATCCTCGGCACGGGAGGTTCGGGCGAAAACGGTCCAGGTACCACCGCGGCCTGCAGCATGGAGCCAGACCTCGTCAGGGGGCTCAGGGAGGTCCAGGGCGGGGACCGGGACCTGGAGCGTGACCACGACGAGATCGTCGAGGCCCTCGGAGCTTTGGTCAAGCCCTTGCTCCCCCCAGGTCAGATCACCGGCAAGCCGG
>CAZBKU010000345.1:0-2658 GCA_964492585.1 uncultured Thermoplasmatales archaeon
CGCAAGCCCCAACCGGTCCCGGTAGAAGCCCAACTGGGCCTCGATGTCGCGCACACGCAAGGTCAGGCCGGTCAGCCGGCTCTCGGCCGGCAGCACGGACGGGGGGTTCACGGTGCACCCTGGAGGTCGGCCGGTCCCGGCAGCTCGTCCTGCTCGGTCGTCCACCGAGGCCACAGGCTGGGCAGGTCCTCGATCTGATCCCACCCGGCGCCGGGGTCGACCTCCTCGACCTCGATCTCGTCGAAGTGGTCGTCGAGCACCGATCGTTTCTCCATGGCCAAGGGTGGGGTGCAGTGGTCCTCCTCCTCCCAGACCGCTTGCCCGGTCTCGGGGTCCAGCCGGGCCCGGCGCAGGCACCGGTCGAGCTCCTGGCCGAACGGGCGCATCTCGGCGATCTGGCCGCTCTGCAACCGGTCGATCAGGTCGGGCAGGGTGCCGTGATCCGGGTAGGCGCGGACCAGGTAGTGGGTCATCACGGGATCGTTACCCCGCGCTGGCACTTAGGCCCCTTGCCTGACGGCCGGCCCCGGTCAGACGTCCAACAGCCGGCCGACGTGGGACCGGAGATGCCCTGGCAACCCGTCGGCCAGGGCCTCGGGATCCTGCTGGCCGTCCCGGTCGATCAGGTAGACCCGCCCCGGCGGGCCCCCGTAGCGACCGTGGAGATCGTAGACGAACCCCAGGACCTCGACCTCCGATGGCACCAGATCGCTGGAGCGCAGCACGTCGACCTGGGCGTGCACGTTGACCTCGACCAGGAGGTCGACGGGATCCTTGGCCTGGGCGATCTGATCCTGCTCCAGGCCGGCCTCGACGACCGGGATCAAGCGCTGGACCTTCTGGCGCAAGCCCGGGGCCTGAGGCAGGTCGCCATCCTGGACCGCGGTCAAGGCCGCCTGGATGGCCCCGCAGCCCGTGTGGCCGACCACGGCGATCGTCTGGGGATCCAGAGCCTCCAGGGGGTAGGCAACGTCACCGCTGATCTCCAGCTCGCCCCCGACGGCGTCCCAGACCTGGTTCCCGATGGTCTCGGACAGGAACACCTGGCCAGGCCGGTCCAGCGACCACATGCCCTCGGCCGAGACCCGGGAATCGGCGCAGCAGACCGCCACGACCGGCGGATCCTGACCGTCCTCCAGGCCATCGAAGTGGTCCGGGGTCAGCGAGGCCACGTGCTTGGCGTTGCCCTCTAGGAGCTCCTCGAGCATCGGGTCCCCAACGGTCAGGGTCTCGAAGGTCTTGCGGTCCTCACCTGCGGCCTCCACCGAGGCGACGACCTCTGATCGGCAGCTGGTGCCCTGCTGGGAAGATCAGCCTAGGCGGCGGTCCTCACCGGGATCGTACGCGCTCCACGGCGTCCTCGTAGGCCTCCAGGAACCCGGGGTCAGCCTCGGCCTGGAACACGTCCCCTGGGCCCGGTTCCAGGTCCTCGATCGTCCAGACCCCGACGGCCAGGCCGGCAAGCCCGGCGGCTCCCAGGGCGGTCAGCTCGCTCTCGTGGGCCCGGTGGACCGGGGTGGCTGTGGCGTCGGCCAACAGTTGGCAGAGGAGATCCGAGCGCGAGACGCCACCGTCCAGGCGGACCTGGTCGACGGCCTGACCGCACTGGGCCAGGGCCTCGAGCAACCGGGCGTTCTGCGCCGAGAGCCCCTCGGCGATCGCCCTGGCCAGGTGGGCGGGTTCGGTGTTGGCCGACAGACCGAAGACCGCCCCCTTGGCATCCGGGTCCCAGTCCGGCGCTGCCAGCCCGTAGAGACCCGGGACGAAGACGACACCGTCGGCATCGTCCACCGTGCCGGCCTCGGCGTCCAGGGCCTCGGGTTCGGGGAGCAGGCCGATCTCGCTGGACCACTCCAACACGCTCCCGCAGGCGAAGGCAGCGCCCTCCAGGGCGTAGACCGGGCCGTCGCCCAGGTCCCAGGCCACCGTGGTCAGGATGCCCTGCTCTGCCGGCAGGGCCTCCTGGCCGGTGTTGACAAGGAAGAAGGCCCCGGTCCCGAGCGTGCCCTTGGCCTCCCCGGGCTCGAAGCAGCCGTGGCCGAAGAGGCTTGCCTGCTGGTCGCCGGCCACCCCGGTCACCGGGACGCCCTGGAGCTCCGGGATCTCGCTGCCCAGCGGCGCATCCCTGGCGACCTCGCCGAACAGGCCAGAGCTGGGCCTGACCTCTGGCAGGGCCTCGGGTGGCAGCTGGAGCAAGCTGATCAGGTCGCCCGACCAGGCCCCGGCGTGGATGTCGTACAGCATCGTGCGGGACGCGTTGGAGACGTCGGTGGCGTGCCGGCCGGTCAGGGCGTGGACGAGGAACGCGTCGATGGTGCCGAAGAGCAGCTCGCCGGCCTGCTCGGCCCGCTCGACGGCCTTGACGTTGTCGAGCAACCAGCGCATCTTGGTGGCCGAGAAGTAGGGATCGATGACCAGGCCCGTCTCGTCCCGGACCAGATCCACGGTCTCCGGGTCCTCGTTGAGCTGCTGGCAGATCCCGGCGGTGCGGCGGCTCTGCCAGGAGACCGCCGGGCCCAGGGGCCGACCGGTGCCGGCCTTCCAGGCCACGGTCGTCTCCCGCTGGTTGGTGATACCGATGGCCTGGACCTCGTCGACGTCGACGTGGTCGACGACGTCGTGGATCGTCTTCCGGGTGGCCTCCAGGACCTCCTCGGG
>CAZBKU010000346.1:0-2650 GCA_964492585.1 uncultured Thermoplasmatales archaeon
GTTGGCCACCGGGATGTCGACCGTGAAGATCGGCGGGTTATCCTCGCCCCACACCGTGTAGTTGGTCTCGCCGTTCTCCACGGCGGCCACGTAGTTCTCCCGGGCCTGGATGGCGGCCTCGCCGATCTCCTGGGTGCTGGCGGTCTCCTCGGTCGAGACCAGGTAGAGGGCCGCCGTCTGGTCGAAGGAGGGATCGATCACCGGCGTGACCGAGTCCGAGATGGCCGTCCAGACCGTGTTGTTCACGTTGCGGTACTGGAGCTCGCCCTGAGGGCTGGTCCCCGGTAGGGAGTAGGCCTCAGGGTCGGCGTCCTGTCCCCCGGCGATGGTCCAGTTGATCAGCTTGTAGAACCCGTTGACACCGATGTTGAACTGGAGCAGATCCTGGTCCTGAAGGATGAACTGGTAGAGCTCCTCCGAGGCGCGGACGTAGACCTCATCGGTGATGTTCTCGCAGTTGATGGAGGCCGGGGGCCGGTTCTCTAACTCCCGCTCGCTGTCGGCCCGGCAACGATCCGGGTTCTTCTGGAGCTGGAGGGTGACCTGCTGGGTGAACGTGCTCTTGAACTCGGTGGTGACGTTCTGGGCGGCCGACGTGTTCCCGTTGCCACGCGGCAGGACGTCGGCCACGTCGACGTCGGTGTGGATCTTGGTGACCCCGAACCCGAGGCCGGCGGTGATCAGGAGGACCACGAGGACCACGGCCTTGGCGTTGGAAGCCGACCAGACCTGCACCCTCGAGATCACGTTGCCCTTGGGGGACTGGTCGACGAGCTTGCCCCGGGCGGTCGTGTTGGCCACGACGACGGCGAGGCGGACGGTGGCGATGACGGCGACCAACGCGCCCATGGCGACCGAGAGGAGGAAGAACTCGGGCCCGTCGATGCCGATGGTCGACGGGAAGAGGTCGCCGATCTCAAGCGCCGCGGCGGCGAACGCCACCAAGCCGGCGAACAGCCCCCCGACGATCGCCAGGGCCATGGACTGCAGGAAGGTGAACTCGCTCCAGGACCTCTCCTTCCCGCGCTGGCCTTTGGCGGGGGTGCCCCGGATCTTCCCCCGTTGGGTCAGAGCGTACGTGATCGACCCGACGGCCGCGCTGAGGAGGAGGGTGACAAGGAAGACGGCAAGACCCAACCCTCCGGCAGCGGTGCCGGGCTCCACGATGGTCTGCTGGTCCCAGACCAGCCAGTCGAAGGTGGCCCCGGTGACCGTGTAGTAGGCGATGACGGCATGGGCCACACCGGCCAGGATCGCAGCCACCACACCGAAGAGGATCGTCCATAGCCAGGCGTTGGGCTTACCCGGGGCCTCTGCCATCGACGGCTGAGGCCTCTCTTTGGATAAAAGGCTTCATCGGTTGGCCTTGGTCGAAGCCTTCATCCCGTGGCTCCACGGGGCTCGAAGCGTAGGCTAAGGAAGGTAGAGCGCGGGCGGCGCACGATTGGGAGGCTGAAAAACGTTGTCAGCGAGGCGCACGCCCGCGCGTCCGATGCTAACGGCTCGTCGGATTTAGGGCTTACCATCGACCGGCGTCGACAAGATCGACCGGACCCATGGGAAACGCGTTCCGCCAAGCCTTTGTAGGGCTGGCTTCCTCTGGACGCTGGGTAGGCCTTGTGGCCTGCCTGGGATGGGATCCAGCTTGCCCTTCGATCGTAAGACGTTGATCCTGCCAGACGGCACGCACTTCCTCGAGCGCACCATCGAAACCCACGGGGACGTGGTGCTCGGGGATCACACCACCGTGGAGTACGGCCTCGCCACGCCTGGCTCGGCCTTCCTTGGTGAAGGCGTGGAGGTCCAGGGGGATCTGACCACCGGCGGCGACACGCGCATCGACCACTTCAGCACCGTGCTTGGCGAGGTCAAGAGCGACGGCTCGGCCTACCTGGCCGAGGGTGTGAGGATCGCCGGACGGCTCTCGGTCGAGGAGGACCTGGACGTCGGCGACGACGTCACCCTCGAGGAGGGCTTCGAGGCCCGCGGCTGGATCAACATCCGCAACCCCATCCCCGTGGTCGTCTACCTCTTCATCTACCTGCTCCAACTCATGCGGCAAGGCCGCAGCGAGGAGGTCGAACAGATCCTCCAGCAGCTCGACGAGGAGCAGGAGACCTTCCGGATCGCCGAGACGTTCCTCTTCATCCCCGGCAACTCCAAGCTGGGCCTCGAGCAGAGCACCATCAAGGGCGGCCTGGCCGCCGGTGTCGACTGCCGGATCCTGGGTAACTTCCAGGTCGAGGGGCGGGCCCGTCTGGACCGCGGCACCGAGCTCCACGGCTCCCTTCGGGCCCGCGAGGACGTCGACCTGGGCCCGGACAGCGTGGTCCACGGGGACGTGGAAGCCTGGGGCGAGGTCCAGTTGGGAGAGGGTGCCATCGTCCACGGCCAGGTCCAGGCCCGGCGGGTCGAGCTGATGCCCGGTGCCGAGGTCATGGGCACGATCGTGGCCCCCGAGGGCGTGCAGTTCCTCACCGAGACCAGCCTCGAGATGGAGGAGAAGGTCAAGGACTTCAACGACGGCGTCCGCAACGTCACCGACATGCTCGAGTGACCGGCTCGGTGCGAAGAGGTAAAGAACGCCGGCCCTGTCTTGGGGCCGATGGAGCTGGGCCTCGTCGGCAAGCCCCACGTCGGCAAGAGCACC
>CAZBKU010000347.1:0-2625 GCA_964492585.1 uncultured Thermoplasmatales archaeon
ATCGCCCTGGCCGACCTGTGAGCCCAGGTCCTTGGCTAGCTAGGCCCTAGCAATCTGGACCCGCTGGGTCCCAAATGATTATATCGTCGTTGTGTTTAGGGCTCCCTAAAGAGCGCGGCGTCCCGCCGCGCGTCCCGAGGATGACCCCATGGCGTTCGTGACCGAGGCGGCGCTCATCGCTCTGAGAGAGGGCCTGGAGGCCCTGCTGATCACCGGCATCCTGCTGGGCCTGGTGACGCGCCTGGGCCGGCCGGATGCCCGCAAGCACGTCTGGCTGGGCTTCGCCTCGGCCGTGGGCGTGTCCGTGCTGGCCGGCTGGCTGATCCAACGCTACCTTTACGCGACCTTCGAGGAGGCTGGCGGAGGGGCCTGGTTCGAGCTCATCGCTGCGCTCCTGGCCGTGGTGACGCTCACTTACATGGTCTTCTGGATGTGGAGCCACACCACCCAGGTCATCGGCAAGGCCAAGGACAAGGTCGCCACGGCGCTCACCGCTGGCAGCCTGGCCACCATCGTCTTCATCACGTTCATCTCCGTGGTCCGCGAGGGCCTGGAGACCGTCCTCTTCTACAGCGCGCTGGCCGGCCAGTACAGCCCGATCGAGCTGGCCCTCAGCGGCCTGGTTGGGTTCGTCGTCAGCGCCGGGCTGGTCTACCTGGTGCTCAAGACCTCCCGGAAGATCGGGCTCAAGCGCTTCTTCACCGCCACGGGCATCTTCCTGCTGGTCGTGGCCGCCATGCTGTTGACCCACGTGGTCGGCGCGATCACCGAGCTGGGCTGGATCGCCCCCCAGGCGGCCATCTGGGACACCTCGGCGTTCATCGCCGACGACAGCATCGCCGGGCGCCTGCTGCACGCCACCCTGGGCTACACCGCGGCTCCAAGCCTGCTCCAAGCGGTCCTCTACTTCGGCTACCTGTTCGTCGCCGGCGGGGCCTACCTCTGGATCAACGGGGTCTTCCACCGGTCGACCACCCAGGGCCGTCAGCTCCTGGGCCGCCGGGTCGCCGTGGCCGCCGTGGTCGTCCTGCTCGTCGTCAGCGTGGTCGGTGCTGGTGCTGCCAACCCCACCGCGACCCTGGCCGGCCACAGCCACGGTGGCGACGGGAGCGAGGATCACGAGGGCCACGACCATCCCGAAGCCTCGATCCCCGAGGGTCAAGAGGTCGCCGTGGTCCTTCGCAACCACGGCGAACCGATCCACTACAACGAGACCACCTATCGCTCGTTCGCCCAGTTCACCAAGCACCTTCTCGAGACCCTGGGCTACGGCGCCCTCCTCGAGGTCGACCAGGGTACCGTCCTGCTCGACAAGGCCCACCCGTTCGCCAAGGGACCCAGGACCGATGCCACCTACATGGACGCCTGGCTGGACACCCACCCAGGCCCGGCCGTGTACACCGGCAGCCCGTTCCCTGATCTCCAGCAGGTCCCCATGATGGATGGCTACTACCTGACGCCCGCCGGGCCGGGCCTCGGCGAGCCCGACATCCTGGAGGCCGCCGGCCTGTCAGCCTACACCGCTTGGCTCCAGATGGAGAACACCAGCCCCATGCACGGGGACAAGACCGCGGTCCTGGACCGGGTCACCGAGCGTTTGACCGAGCGTTACGGCGACCAGATCTCCATCCACCGGGCCTTCAGCATCCGGCCGTACGTGGGACCCAACAGCAGCTTCACCACGATCGCAGACCAGGTCGCCGATGGGGACCCGGACCTGGTCGTCGACGCGTACACCAGCCACCTGCACAGCGACATCATGGACACCTGCATGATGCAGCCCCGGTTCGCCCAGGCCCTCGATCAGGCCGGCTACACCGGGCCGGTGGTCCGACCGGGGCCCTCGGGGCTGACCGGCTACATGGCCAACGGGACCGCCGAGCACGTCGTTGGACTTGTCAACGCCTACCCCGAAGACGCAAGGGTGGCCGTCTTCCTGACCCACCACGGCATGACCCCCGGCGCCCAGTCGGCGTGCCAGGATCGCCAGGACCCCTACAACGACCAGGCCGAAGCCATGTACGAGGCCACCGAGGCCGCCTTGGAGGACCGCCTGGCCGACCGCGAGGTCGCGATCTTCCAGGTCTACGGCCAGGGAGCTGGTGAACAAGGCGATGGGACCCTCTCCCCCGAGGAGGCCCTCGAGGAGGCCAAGGCCTGGAACGCCACCCACGTGGTCGACGTGCCCTACGAGCTCCCTGGCGATGGGTTCGACAACCTGGTCAACCACCGGCTCAACTACGGGCTCGACCCGGCCAAGGCCCCCCACTACGACGCCGACCACGAGACCCATCTGACCCGGTACGGGATGCAGGTCCGCATCGTCTCCAGCGCCTTCGCCCAGGACGCCAGAGCCCTGGCCCAGGTCGAGGTCATCGAGCACGCCCTGGCCGACCGCTTCGCTGACGACGCGGAGGGTGGATCCCGCTGACCCGTCGCGGCGCCCTGCATGGTGCGCTCTGCTTCCTCCTTGCGACGAGCCTGATCACCGTCGGCTGCATCGGCGGCTTGGGGGACGCTGGTGACGAGCGGGACGCTGACGACACCGCCACCCATCGGGTCGAGGCCGATGGGGTCGACGTGGTCCTCACGGTCCTCAACCTGACCCGCAGCCCGCTGACCGGT
>CAZBKU010000348.1:0-2606 GCA_964492585.1 uncultured Thermoplasmatales archaeon
AGCGCGCCACCTAGGCGAAGAACAGCTCCCACATGATGACCCCGTACCCGAACATGAGGAACCCCAGGGAGATGATCCAACCCCACCGCAAGGCCTTGGCTCGGGCCTCCCCGTCCTCAAGCAGGTGGACGATGCGGTCCTCGAGGGTCACGACCCTGCGTAAGGACTACGACGGTTGAACCTTTCGCGCCCACCATGGCAGACAGACGGCTGGCTCCCGGGACGCCGGTGGCCCTCTACGGGGGCGACGAGGACGTGCACCTGGTGCAGATCCCCGGTGGTGATGACGTGGTGCGGATCCAGGGCCTCGGGGTCCTCTCCGCCGACCTGTTCGAGGACGCCGGCATGGGCGAGGTCTTGCATCTGGGTCGGCGCAGCGTCCGCGTGCTGCCCCAGACCCCGGACCTGGTCTTCCTGGCCCTGGCCCGGGGGGCCCAGGTCATCGGGCCTCAGGATGCTGCCCGGATCGTCCACGAGTGCGGGATCGGTCCCGGCAGCGTCGTCGTCGAGGGCGGCCTTGGCAGCGGGGCGCTGACCAGCCACCTGGCCCACGCCGTGGGCCCCGAGGGCAAGATCCACGGGTACGAGCTGCGCGAGGACCACGCAGAGGTGGCCCGGTCGAACCTGGAGGCCGCCGGCCTCATGGATCGGGTCGAGGTCCACATGGAGGACCTGGGCAAGGCCACGGGCCCCTGCGATGCCTTCATCGCCGATGTCCCGGGCCCCGACGCCGTCCTGGACGCGGCCGCGCGGTCGGCCCGACCCGGCGGCCGGGTCTGCTTCTACACCCCGATCGTCGAGCAGATGGAGGCCGTGGCCCGGGGTTTGCGCCAGGGACCGTTCATCCGGGTGAGGAGCTTGGAGCAGCTGGAGCGGGGCTGGGTCGTCCACGACCGCGGGGCCCGGCCGAGTTTCGAGATGCTGGGCCACACGGGCTTTCTCACCTTGGCCACGCGCGTGGCCGACGCGTGAGGCTCACCGGCTACCCTGGGGCCCCTCGACCACCTGGATCTGGAAGAAGAGCAGGCGGCCACCGAGCTCGGACTGACCGAACGCATCGGTGCCGTACCCCTTCTCCGGCGGGACGCCTTCGACGACGCTTTGGCCGACCTTGGCGCGCTCCACCCCATCCTGGAACCCCTCGATCAGCTCGTCGTCGCCCACGGTGAAGGGGATCGGCTCGAAGTGCTCGACGGGCTGCTTGAACCAGGTCAGAGAGCTCATCTGGGTGTAGGTCTCGATGGTCGTGTCGAAGGGACGGCCATCCTCCAGGATGCCGACGTAGGTCGCCTCGACCTCGTCACCCTCCTGGATCGCCGGTCCCAGAGGGCCGACGTTGACGCTCAGGTCCAAGCTGGTGGTGGCCGGGGACCGGGTGTCGTTGAACCACAGGCTGACGTCGTGGCTCGTGTCGATCGGTGTCGCGTTGGGGACGGAGACATCGACGGCGTAAGCCACGGTCTGGCCCGAGGGGATCACGATGCGATCGGCGTTGCGTAAGTCGGCCTCCCAGCCGTCCGGCGTCTGGGCCTCCATGGTTCCGTTGAGCAAGCGCTGGCCGGTGTTCCGGAGGGAGAGCATGAACTCGGCGGTCCCGCCGGGCTCGGCAGCCTGGGTGCAGTCGTAGCCCACCGAGGAGAGCGACACCGTGGCCTCGGAGGGCTCCTGGATCGGGTCGAGGAGGCGAACGCGTTCCAGCCGGGCGTCGAACTGGGGCCGGTTGCGGTCGTCGGTGGGCGTTTGGGAGATGTTCCGGACGACGTCCAGGCCCTTGGTGACCTTGGCGAACACCGGGTACTTGTCGTCCAGATCGGGCCGCTCGCGCAGGTGGATGAGGAACTGGCTTCCCACGGTGTTGGGCTGGCCGTTGAAGAAGGAGACCATGCCCGGCTCGTCGTGGCGCAGGAACCGGTGGAACGAGTGCGGGAGCTCGATGTCCCCGCCACCGGTGCCCCAGAGGTTCCGTTGAGAGGAGCCGCTGAGTGGGTCCCCTCCCTGGATCAGAACGTCGGGTTCCAGGTGGTGGAACCGGGTCTCGTTGTAGGTCCCGTCGTTGGCCAGCGATAGGAAGTTGACAGCCATCGAGGGCACCTGGTTGGCGTAGATCACCAGCTCGACGATGCCTCGGCTCGTGTCCAGCCGTACCCTTGGGTTGTAGGCGTCGTCCGGTTGGAAGGCCCTGTCCAGCGCCCCGCATGGTTCGGTCGGGTTGGCCACCAGATCCGGCCCGCCGATCCCCGGGCAGCCGGCCAGCAGGAGGGTCGCCAGAACCACCAGCACCTGTCCCCGCATATGGGGTCGGACAGGGGCGCCTGGCAAAAAGGTTCCCGTTGTGGGCCCAGGGGCAACGGTCGGCGAGCGCACGGGGCCCTGGACGGCCCTGGGTGTTGCCATCCGGTGGCCCCGGCCGGGCCCCGGAGCAGACCCGGGGCGCTTCCGAAAGGGCTTTTCCGCCGCGGGCCGTGGGAGGCCCGCCGTCTCGACCGGCCGGCGGGAGACATCCCTGGTCCAACGCAAACGTCGCAAGCGGTCCCGGACGGGACGTCCCCCGGGGGAGGTCCAACAGGCCGACGTCGAGGAGCACCTCACACCCCGGATCTCGGTAT
>CAZBKU010000349.1:0-2595 GCA_964492585.1 uncultured Thermoplasmatales archaeon
GGTGACCAGCACCGTCTTGCCGTCCATGGCCTCACCGGGATCGTCGGGGCAGGTCACGGTGGGACCCATGCCACCGGCAGGGATGGGTGTTTCGGAGCGTGAAGGCCCTGTCACCCGCCTCGCCATGGGAAGCTCTATACGAGCACCTCGGGGTACGGTCGGTCGGAGGCACCCCTATCAGCGTTCGTTCGCCCAGCATCGTTGCTCTCGCCCTGCTCGTGCTCCTTGCACCCCTAACGGCCGTCGGTCACGGTGACCCGCCGGTCGCCGAGACGATCGTCGACCCCGAAGGCAGCGATCCCTCGTCGGGACCGATGACCCTGACCGACCTGCAGGACGGGGTCCCCTGCCCCAGGACGGACGTCACCAAGGCCCGGTTCACCCTCACCGAGGACAGCCAGGGGGAACATCACGTGGAGACGGTCCTCACGTTCGCCGACCTCCAGGATCCGTGCCCGACGACCGGGGATGACGACCCGGAGTACAAGCTCCGTGGGTTCTACGAGCCCGATCTGCCCGACGTGAGCCGGGTGGTCATCTACCTCGACCTCGACGACGAGATGGTCCCGACCGGGTTCAACTACGAGGTGGAGGATGAGGATGGACGCCCGATCGCCTCGGGAGCCCCGTGCGCACCCTGCGCCGTCGACGTCGACATGGTGGCCTCCACGCTCCGGTTCGACCTGCCGGGCCCTGTGGAGCCGCCGCTGAGGGGCGTGTGGGTCTACACCTACCATGACACGTACCACGGTGCCGGTTCCGGTGTGTACGCGAAGGAGACCGGAGACGCGATCCCGAACAAACTCGAGGAAGACGCCACGCTCTTCGACGGCGTCTCCTGATCGCTCTACCGCGGCTCCCACCAGGTCATCTCGTCGGCCTCCCGGGCCACGGCCTCGGCGGTCTCGTACCCAGCGTCAGCGTGGCGCAGCACGCCCAGGCCAGGGTCGGTGATGAACACGCGTCCGATGCGTTCGGCCGCAGCCTGGGTACCATCGGCCACGACCATCATGCCGGCGTGGGTCGACAGGCCGATGCCGACGCCGCCGCCGTTGTGGATGGCCACCATGTCGGCCCCGGCCGACGTGTTCAACAGCGCGTTGAGCAGGGGCCAGTCGGCGATGGCGTCGCTGCCGTCCTTCATCGCCTCGGTCTCCCGGTTGGGGCTGGCCACGCTCCCGCTGTCCAGGTGATCACGGGTGAGAGCCACCGGACCGATCTCGCCAGCGGCGACCTTGTCGTTGATGGCCTTGGCCAGGCGGTCGCGTTGGCCGTAACCCAGCCAACAGACCCGGGCCGGTAGGCCCTCCCAGGGGACCCGGTCCTGGGCGGCCTCGATCCACCGGACCAGGGTGTCGTCGTCGGGGAACATGTCGGTGACCATCTCGTCGGTCGTCAGGATATCCTCGGCGTCGCCGGACAGGGCGATCCACCGGAAGGGGCCGCGCCCCTGGCAGAACATCGGCCGGATGTAGGCCTTGACGAACCCTGGGTAGGCGAAGGCTTGCTCGAACCCGGCATCCTGGGCCTGGCCTCTGAGGTTGTTGCCGTAGTCGAAGACGACGGCCCCCTGGTCCTGGAAGGCGACCATGGCCTTGCAGTGCTCGACCATGCTGGCCTTGCTCATCTCGGCGTACTTGTCCGGGTCGCTCTCCCGTAGCTCCAGGGCGTCCTGGTAGGGGAGCCCGGCGGGCACGTACCCGTTGAGGGCATCGTGGGCGCTGGTCTGGTCGGTGACGATATCAGGCTCGAACCCGCGATCCAGGAGCTCTGGGTGGGTCTCGGCACAGTTGCCGATCAGGGCCACGCTGGTGGCCCGGCCCTCGTCGGCGGCAGCCTCGACGATGGCGATGGCCTCACCCATGTCGTGGGTGAGCTCCTGGCAGTACCCGATGTCGACCCGGCGCTGGGCGCGGGCCTCGTCGACCTCGACGGCCAAGCAAGCCCCGCCGGCGATCTCCACGGCCAAGGGTTGGGCCCCGCCCATGCCGCCCAGGCCGCCGGTGAGCACGCTCTTGCCGGCCAGGTCGCTGCCGAAGTGCTTGCGTCCGCAGGCGGCCAGGGTCTCGTAGGTACCCTGGATGATGCCCTGGGTCCCGATGTAGCACCAGGACCCAGCGGTCATCTGGCCGTACATCGTCAGGCCCTGCTGCTCGAGCTCGTTGAAGACCTCCCAGGTCGACCATCGAGGGACCAGGTTGCTGTTGGCGATCAGGACCCGGGGGGCGTGCTCGTGGGTCTGGAAGGTGCCCACGGCCCGGCCTGACTGGACCACCAGGGTCTGATCGTCCTCGAGTTGCTCGAGGGCGTGGGTGATCCTCTGGAGGTCTGCCTTGGACCTGGCCGCCCGACCGGTGCCCCCGTAGACGATCAGCTCGTCGGGCAACTCGGCGTTCTCCAGGTTGTTGTACAAGAGCCGCTTGACCGCTTCGCTGCGCCAGCTCGGACAGGAGATCTCTGGTCCGCGCGGTGCCTGGTAGATCGGTTGGTCCCCCATGGTGCCTCGGACAGAGCACCACGGGTGGAAAAACCTGCCCCAAAGCCCAAACACGAAGCCCCGGCACAGCCCAGTCAGTGGTACCATGACCGACGCCC
>CAZBKU010000350.1:0-2568 GCA_964492585.1 uncultured Thermoplasmatales archaeon
CGCGGTGGATGGGGAACCGTCTGCCGAGGACGAGACCGGCACCACCGAGGAGCCCACCGAGGCCGAGGCCTCCGAGGACGGCGCCGGCGAGGAGACCGAGGAGAAGACCCTCTTCGAGCTCCCCGGCGACATGGGTTCCACCAGCCGGGCCCGCCGACCCGCCCGCAAGGGCAAGGGCAAAGCCCGAGCCCCGACCGGTCCCGGCGGTCAGGTGCTGGCCATGCCCATGGTCCGGCAGGAAGCCCGGGAGAAGGGCGTCGACCTCGTCCAGGTCGAGGCCACCGGCAGCCACGGCAACGTGACCATCGAGGACCTGCAGCGGTTCATCGAGCAAGGGCCCCAGCCCGGCGCCGGCGTGGCGCCTGCCCAGCGGTTCGAGACCCCGAGCATCGATCGCAGCGACGCGCTGGAGGTCGAGCCGATCAAGGGTCTGCGCAAGCGGATCAGCGAGAACATGACCAAGGCCAAGACCCTTCAGGCTCACTTCACCTACGTCCTGGAGGTCCGGGTCGACAAGCTGGTCGAGATCCGGAGCGAGGCCAAGCAAGCCGCCGAGGAGCAGGGCGTCAAGCTTACCTACCTGCCCTTCATCGTCAAGGCCTGCGTTCGGGCCCTGCGCAAGCACCCGCGCATCAACGCCCTGATCGACGAGGAGGCCCAGGAGCTGGTCCTCAAGGAACCGATCAACATGGGCATCGCTGCCCAGACCGACAAGGGCCTGGTGGTCCCGGTCGTCCACGACGCCGACAAGAAGACCCTCTTGGAGATCGCCGAGGACATCAGCGAGCTCGCCGAGAAGGCCAACAACCAGAAGCTCAGCCTGGACGACATCCAGGGCGGGACGTTCACGATCACCAGCCTGGGCCGCATCGGGGGCCTCTTGGCCACGCCGATCCTGGCCCACCCGCAGGTGGCCATCATGGGCGTCCACGAGATCCGCGACGAGCCCGTGGTCGAAGACGGGGAGATCGTCCCCGGCAAGAAGATGAACCTCTCGTTCACCTTCGACCATCGGATCATCGATGGGTACGACGGCGCGGTGTTCGCCAACGAGATCAAGCGGTTCCTCGAGGACCCTAACCTGCTGCTGCTCGAAAGCCGGTGACGGCTCACCCCGTCGCATCCGCCGCCCGCGCCGCGGGTGGACCCTTGGCTTGCCATCTCCCAGCGTGAGCCACGGGTCGCTGGCTCGGACCGTAGGGCTTTCAAGGCCCAAGCCCTAACCTTGGCTGGAGGCACAGGCCATGCTCCAAGCCGTCTTGCAAGCCACCGGTCAGGATCGCACCGGGATCTACGTCGCCGTGGCCGTGCTGGCCGCGTTCGCCGTCCTGGGCATCTACTTCCTGGTCCGGAGCAGCATGGACCGAGCCAGCGGGACCTACGAGGCCCAGGCCACCTACGTCCTCGGCCGGGGCGAGCACCCCGAGCTCGTGGAGATCGGTCAGGGCGAGGTCGTCCCACGGGAGACCCACCGCCTGGGCCGCCAGGGGCTCCAGGATCTGGTGCGTAAGGTCGAGACCCGCAACGACATCGGCATCGAGCACCTGGTCCTCGACGACGGGAACCAGGTCCCCTACGTGACGTCCAAAGGCTCGCTGGACCGAGCCGAGCAGGTGATCCTCTCAGACAGCAAGGGGGAGATCACCATCGACACCGACGGTCGCATCACCGCCCGCCCGCCCCTGGACCCGGCGGTCAAGGCCGACCTGACCAGCCTGCTCGTCGACGTCGTCGAGCCGGCCGCCGAGATGCACGAGACCTGACCGGTCGTGCCCCTCGGGCCCCGTTTAGTTAGGGATCACGAAGGGCACCAGGGTTCCCCGAAGGGCGCGGAACAAGGAGTGTCCTTGGACCCATGGTAGGCGACGGGAAGGTCTTGGCGCGCTTGGTGTGCACGTCGAGCGCTTCATGTTCCCATCGTTCACTAAGCGCAGCCGTGCCCCTCCGAGGTCATACCTTTATCAGTCCCAGCCCGTTGCAGAGGCGATACGATGGCTGACTCGACCGACTTGCTCGTCATCGGCGGCGGACCCGGCGGCTACCACGCGGCGATCAGGGGCGCCCAGCTTGGCCTGGACGTGACCTGCGTGGATCGCGGTAGCTTCGGCGGTGTCTGCCTCCACTGGGGATGCATCCCCTCCAAAGGCTTGATCGGCGTCGGCAAGCTCGTCGACGAGCTGGACACGTGGGCCGACCGGGGGGTGAGCACCGGCGATATCGACGTCGACCTCCCAGCGCTCCAAGCCTGGAAGCAGGAGGCCATCGACCAGCAGGCCAAGGGCGTCCAGTTCCTGATGAAGAGCCGCGGCGTCGAGGTCATCCAGGGCAACGCCGAGCTCACCGGGCCCAACGACGCGGCGATCAACGAGGAACCGATCACCTTCGACAAGGCCATCGTGGCCACCGGGAGCAGCCCCGTCGAGCTGCCCCACATCCCCTTCGACCACGAGACGATCATCAGCTCGCGAGGCGCCCTCGAGCTCGAGGAGGTACCCGAGAGCATGGTCGTCATCGGCGGCGGCTTCATCGGCCTGGAGATCGGACAGCTCTACCACAAGCTCGGCAGCG
>CAZBKU010000351.1:0-2568 GCA_964492585.1 uncultured Thermoplasmatales archaeon
CGAGTACTCGGGCGGGGCCGTGGTGAGGTCGAGCACGTCGACCCCGTGGTGGGCCAGTGCGGTGAGCCGGACGACGGAGACGTGGGCTTCACCACGAGCTTGATAGGCATGGGGACCCCTGCCTGTCCCATGGGAGGCACTCGAGGCGCCCTGCTGATGGCAGTCGTGCTGCTGCTCACCGCCGGCAGCGCGCTGATCGCCACGCAAGCCACAGGCAACCCCGCAGAGACGCAGACGACCGGGGACGGCCCCTACGCCTTCGACCGGATGATCGACGTCATGGTCCCGATGCGCGACGGGGTCGAGCTGCACGGCACGATCTACCTGCCAGAGCTGGCAGACGGCGAGGTCGCCCCGGTCATGCTGGAGCTCTCGCCCTACTTCGGCGTCCTAGGCGCCACCGACACACACGAGTACACCGACCCACCGGCCGGCGAGATCCACAACCACCTGCTGACCCGCGGCTACGCCATCGCCCTCTTCAGCCTTCGCGGATCGGGCCTCTCCGACGGCTGCCTCGACGTGGGCGGACCGATCGCCCAGGCGGATAGCTACGAGGTGATCGCGTGGCTGGCCGACCAGCCCTGGACCAACGGCAAGGTCGCCATGACCGGCTACTCCTACCCGGGCTCGACACCCTGGATGGCGGCCGTGGCCGCCCCGCCAGCCCTGGAGACGATCGTCCCGGTCGCCGGGATCACCGACTGGTACAGCTACATGTGGCGCAACGGCACCCCGTTGCCGCTCTCCGTCGTCTTCGAAGCCTACTACCCCGGCGTGGCCCAGTTCGCCTACGCCGGCAACGACCCGCTCCGCTTCGCCCAAGCCCTGGACTCTCGAGCCTGCCCGGACTGGGCCCACCGCATCGCGGCTGGACCACTGACCTACGCCGACGGCGACCACGATGCCTTCTGGGATGACCGCGACTACGGGGCCCAGCTCGACCAGCTCGAGGCCAGCGTGTTCGTGGTCCACGGGATGCAGGATTGGAACGTGAAGACCGACCAGATCACGGTCTTCAACGACATCCCCACCGAGAAACGCCTGCTCACCGGCCAATGGGGCCACGGGTACCCCTGGCAAAGCTTCGCCGCCGTCGACGGCCACGAGCCCTTCCCGAGGGAGGCCTACGAGTCCCGGGTCGACGCTTGGCTTGACCACTGGCTCAAAGACCAGCCCTACCCCGATGAGGCACCCGTCGTCGAGGTCCAGGCCCCCGACGGCACCTGGCGGACCGCCGATGCTTGGCCAACCCCCGGGACGGGGCAAGCCGTCTATGCCCTCACGGCCGATGGCGGTTTGGCAACTCAGGGGGCCGAGCCCGACCAGGGGCCCGTGGGCTGGATGCACACCCCCAAGTCTTTCGGTCCAGATCCGGCACGGGGCTCGGATGGGACCCAGCTCGTGTTCGAGAGCCCACCGCTGGCGCAAGGGCTGCACACGGAGGGGTCGCCCACCGTCCACATGACCGTCGAGGTCGACCGCCCCGATGGCTTGCTGGTCGGCCACCTCTTCGAGATCACCGAGGACGACACGTGGAGCCTGGTCGATCGGGCCTACCTGGATCTCGAGCACCGCGACGGTGTGGACGAGGGCCAGCCGATGCCGCTGCTCCAACCCGAGGAGCTAGCGCTGACCTTCTATCCCCAACAGCTGACCTTCGAGGAGGGCCACCGGTTGGGCTTGGTCCTGGCCACCGAGGATGGCGAGCCGCGGCCTCACGGCAAGACCCGGATCCAGCATCATACGACCACGGTGACGGTGCTCGAGGGTGAGCTCCGGTTGCCGTTGATTCCAGGGAACTAGCCCGCGCGCCAGGAGCCGGGCGCTCGGTTCCCTCGACGAGGCCTTGCGGTTGGGAGCCACTCGGCACACCTTCTTCCACAGTCACTAGGGGGGATGCCTTCACGGTGTATATTTGAAATGTCGAGCTGTTCCGCGCTCAATGATACGGGAAGGTCTCATCGCGACAACCCACATTGACCGACAGAACGAGCGCATAACGAAGGAGGCTCTTGAGGGTCTCGTTGAATCCATAAATAGCTCCATCATGCCGGTTACGGTCAAACACGATCCGAGGCTCCCCCCCGTCGGTCGGCAACTTTCGGCGGAATTGGTCGAATTGGAAGACGGCGAGTATGGCGTCAGGGCAAGGATTGAGGTGTTTGAGCCCGGTAAAGAGCCGGCTACGGATCTCGGGGACCGGGAGTATAAGCCCCCGAACCTCCAGGAAGATGGCCCCCAGATCTTCTTTGATTACTCCTACTATTCAGACGGGGGGCACGCGGAGCGCGTCGAGGAATTCGAGGCGCTAGGCGTTGAGACGGCAGTCTATAGCAAGAAGGCCGCCGTCCCTCTGAGCGAGCTTATCGTCGCGGCAGGGAAGTTCGTAGCAGGTTCCGTTGCGGTAGGGTTCTTCGGCGCCATCGGAGCTGATGCATATGCCCAGCTGAAGAACAGGGTCAAGCAGGCCATGGAGGACAGACGAGGCGACTCTGAGGAGCAGCTCCACACGTTCCAATGGGTGACGAAGCTCGATGGAGATCTAGTTCAGGTCCGGATCGTCTT
>CAZBKU010000352.1:0-1742 GCA_964492585.1 uncultured Thermoplasmatales archaeon
GGTCGACACGTGGACGCTTGCATCTGCCTGGCACCTCAATGTCCCTGGATCCACGCTCGGACAGAGGTTCATCATCGAGAGGATACGTCCGCTTCCCGGATCCACACCGACGCGCCACGTCAGGTTGAGCGGCTTGCCGTCGTACGCTCGGTAGGTTGAGACCTCGTAGATGTCCGCCGGATGGACCGCGAGGTCAGGCCCGATCGCCTCCGCGGTCTCGACGAACCGGATCCGCCCGTGACCCTCCCAGCTGGAGCCCTTGACGTCGAGGCTCCACGCGTCCTCGGTGGCTGGCGGGCCTTCCTCGGCGGTCGTGCAGCCCGCCAAGAGACCGCACAGTGTGAGGAGCAGGACGAACAGGCGGCGTGGAGGCGCGCTGGCGACCATGGCCTCATCCGGGGGAGGGGATGCACAGCTTATCCTGAACCTGCGGGGGAGGCTGCTCTGGCACCCGGTCAAGGGCCTTCTTGATCAGTTCCCTTGTGTCTTGCAGCGGGGGGTCATAGCACCCGCCAGGCCCAGGATCCCCCGGGTCTCCAGGGCCCGGGATCAGCTCGATAGGGTCGTCGAGCAGGTCGGTGGCCGTCCCCGTGCACTGGGGATCTGTGGCGGCGCTCTCGAACGCGGTTGAGGTTGCCGAGTCCTCCCCTTGGGATGCGGCTGTCTCCATCGATACGAAACCATCGCACTTCGTCCAGAACAAGGTATCGGCGTCCTCATCCCCGCACTGGCCTTGTCCCTCCCAGCTGCAGGAGGTGTTGCATTCGGAGAGCCCCCCGGGGGATTCGACCGTTCCCTGTGCTGTGCCTTCGGCGAGGGGGAGCGATCCGGAACCCGCGTAGGCACATCCGAGCGCGACACCGTCAGGGGCGTTGTTGTTCTCCTGGGCTTCAGCTGTCGCCACCGCCGTCGCGCAGACGTGGAGACTGCACTGTGTCCGGCTATCCGCCGACGCCGGGGCGGCTGGTAGCGTCAACGCGAGAAGGAACAGGCTACAGACACACACACATCACGCTCTTCGATCCTTCGAGGAGCATGGACCAGCGAGGCCGGCGGTCATCCTAAAGCGCTTTCGCTACGCAACCAGATGGGTGCGTATCATACCAACACACCAGGGTTCATGATCCCCACCGGGTCGACCTCGGCCTTGACCGCCCGCAGGGCGTCCAGGAACCGGTCGGGAGCCTCCCGGTGGTACCAGGGTTTGTGGGTCCGACCGACAGCGTGGTGGTGGGTGATCGTGGCCCCGTGGTCCATCAAGGTGTCCGAGGCGGTCTGCTTGATCGCCTGCCACTGCTCGAGCTCCCGGCCCTGCTCGCCGGGTGCCAGGAACGTGTAGTAGGGCGCAGGCCCGTCGGGGTACACGTGGGTGAACCGGCAAGCCAGCAAGCCCATCCCGCAGGTCTCCTCCATGACCCCTCGCACGTTCTCGTGCAAGGCGCGGTGGAGGCCAGGGAACCCATCCCAGGGGACCGCGGTCTCGAACGTGTCGACGACCACACCCAAGCTCACCAGCGCGTTGAACAGGTAGGGCGCCTCGAAGAAGGAGGAACGGTAGCCCTCGTCGGCCCCCTCGTTCGAGCTGTTCTCGTCCCCTTGCTCTTCGACGCGGCCACCATGCGCCTCGGCCATCCTGACCGCCTGGTCGAGGGCGTGGTCGACGGGATGCTGGGCGGACTCGAAGCCGACCACGAGCACGTGCTCGCCCTCGAGGCTGACCTGATCCAACATGGCCTGACGGG
>CAZBKU010000352.1:1752-2534 GCA_964492585.1 uncultured Thermoplasmatales archaeon
ACGGGCATCCAACAGCCGGCACTGGGCCGGGGTCAGGCCCGACTGGACGATGGCCCGGGTGGCCTCGACGGCCTCCCACCAGTCGTCGAACCGGACCTGGGCCTTGGCCTTGTGCTTGGGCCGGGGTTGCACGCGCATCCAGGCCTCGGTGATCACGCCCAAGGCCCCTTCGCTCCCCAGGATCAACCGCTTGGGGTCCGGTCCAGCCCCGGAGGCTGGTAACCGGCGGGGCGCCATGGCGCCGGTGGGGGTGACCAACCGCAGCGTCTGGCACAGGTCGTCGATGTGCGTGTAGACCGTGGCGTAGTGACCGCCGGCCCGGGTGGCCAACCAGCCCCCCAGGGTCGAGAACTCGTAGGACTGAGGGTAATGGCGTAGGCTCAGGTCGTGCTCGGCCAGTTGCCGGTTGATCGCCGGACCCAGCGCCCCGGCCTGGATCCGGGCGGTCCGGGAGGTCTCGTCGACCTCGACCACCTGGTCCATGGCCCGCAGGTCCAGGGACAAGACCCCGTCGAACCGGTCGCCGACCAGGGGCTCGACACCACCGACAACGCTGGTCCCCCCGCCGAAGGGGACCACGGCGACCCGGTGGTCGCTGGCCCAGGCCAAGAGCTCGACGATCTCCTCCTCGGACACGGGGCGAGCCACCAGGTCCGGCGGGTGGTCGATCTGGCCCTTGAAGCCCCGGATCAGGTCCTTGTAGCCCTTGCCGTAGGCGTGATGGAGGCGGGCCCGGTGCTCGGTGCTGACGGGGGCGGCCAGATCCTCGGCCGCCGGGCATC
>CAZBKU010000353.1:0-2533 GCA_964492585.1 uncultured Thermoplasmatales archaeon
CCTGCAAGAGGCCGGCGTCCGGCTCGAGGGGGCCTCGGACCACGGGGTCTCCGAGGCGCTCTACCTGTCCGACCCCGAGGGCAACGGGATCGAGATCTACCGCGACCGGGACCCCGAGGCCTGGCCTCGCCAGGGCGACGAGGTGGCCATGGTCACCCAGGCCCTGGATGTCGAGGATCTCCTCTCCGAAGGTGGGGGTCCGACCCGGCTTCCGCCAGGGACACGCCTGGGCCACGTCCACCTGCACGTGCCCGACCTGGAGCAGGCAGGCCGGTTCTACCAGGACCTGGGCCTGCAGGTCAGCCAGTCGACCTACCCCGGCGCCTTGTTCCTGGCCGCCGGCGGGTACCACCACCACGTCGGCCTGAACGTCTGGGCCGGACGCCGGATGGCACCCGAGGGTGCCACGGGCCTGGTCAGCTACACCTGGGAGCTCCCAGAGGCGGGCCTGGACGTTCTCCACGAGGCCCCGCTCGAGGGTCTGGAGACGGTGGATGGCGGGCGCCGGGTCGTCGATCCGGCCGGGATCGAGGTCCGGTTCGTCGGGGGATGAACGGGCCCGCCCCAGGGGCCCGGGGGAGGGTCAGGGGTCGGGGCCGGGGGGCCCGAAGAGGTAGAGGCGTGTTCGGTGAGTGGTCCAACGGTGGTCACGGTGCCACCCCGGCCCGACAGACGGTCCACCAGGCTGGCATGGGAAAGCTCCTGGCTCTGCTGCCAACCTGCAAACCAAGGCCAGGCGCGACCTCCCCTGGGGGCCAGGCGCCGATCGCCCTGCAGGGGTCGAGGTCCGGTCCACGGCCGGCCAAGCCTTGCTTCGCCCGGCTCACGTCACCGTGATCTCGGTGGCCACCGAGTCAGCGGCACCGGTGAAGTAGGCAAGGGCCACCAGGTAGGTCCCGGAGGCCTCGTCCACCGTGGCCTGCTCGTCGGCACCCTCGGTCAGGCTCTGGTCGGCCACCTGGCCGCTGCTGTCGAAGATGAAGAGGTCGTAGTCGGCCACGGGGCGGGCATCGGCCGGCGAGCTCTCCACGGTCAAGGTGTCGTAGCCGTCGGGAACCTCCACCTCGTAGCCGAGCACCCAGGTACCGTTGAGCCCGTTCTGGTAGCTCTCCCAGACAAGCGTGGCCTTGTGGCCGATGGAGCTCTCGGGATCGTAGACGGGGATGCCCACGGTGGCTTGGCCCTCGTGGCTGCGCTCGATGGGGGTCGGTCCATCCTGATCCTGGGACGCGTCCTCGGGGCCCGATGCCTCCTCCAGACCCTCTGGTCCACCGGCATCGGACCCGATGCAGCCGGCGGCCACCAGGGCCACGGACAGGGCCAACGCGAGGTAGATGCGGCGCATGGGTCCACGGCGACCAGCAGGAGGTTAAGCTCTCTGCCGACGGCCTTGAAACGTCTGACCCGGCGAGTCGTGCACCCCCAGAAGCGGGGTCGAGCCCAGCTCAGGCGACCGGCCCAGGCCACAACGTGGGAGCCTGCTCGGTGTCTCCACGGCAGGCTCAGCTCTCCTGCAGCATGCGGCGAAGCACGTAGTGCAGGATGCCGCCGTTGAGGACGTACTGGACGTCCATCCGGGTGCCCAGTTGGGCCTCGACCGGGAACTCGGTGGTCTCCCCGGTCTCGGGGTGCTCGGCGGTGACGGTGAGCGTCTTCATCTCCTCCAGGCCGTCGTCGAGCCCGTGGATCTCGAAGATCTCGGTGCCATCCAGGCCCAGGGTCTCCCAGGAGTCACCCTCGTCGTCGAACTTGAGCGGTAGCACGCCCATGCCGACCAGGTTGTCCCGGTAGATGCGCTCATAGCTCTGGGCGATGGTGGCGCGGATGCCGAGCAGGTCGGTGCCCTTGGCCGCCCAGTCCCGCGAGCTGCCGGTGCCCAGCTCCTGGCCGGCCAGGACGACCAGCGGGGTGCCCTCCTCGCGGTAGCGCTCGGAGGCCTCGAAGGCGGTGACCGCCTCCTGGGTGGGGTGGTGGACGGTGAAGCCGCCCTCGACGTCGTCGAGCATCTGGTTCTTGATGCGGACGTTGGCGAAGGTGCCCCGCATCATGACCTCGTGGTTGCCCCGGCGGCTGCCGTAGGTGTTGAAGTCCTTGGGCTCGACACCCTGGTCCATCAGCCACTGGCCGGCGGGCAGCTCGGGCCCGAAGGCACCGGCCGGGCTGATGTGGTCGGTGGTGACGGTGTCGCCCAGGAGCATGAAGCACCGGGCCCCTGTGATATCGGAGACCCCAGGGGCCTCCAGGGGGAAGTCCTTGAAGAACGGGGGCTCCCGGATGTAGGTGGACTCGGGGTCCCACTCGTAGACGTCGCCGGTGGGCGCCTCCAGGCTCTCCCACCGCTGGTCACCCTCGAAGACCTCGCCGTACTTGTCGGCGAACATCGAGGCGTCGATGCTCTGGCCCATGGCTTGCTGGATCTCGTCGTTGGACGGCCAGATGTCCTCGAGGTAGACGTCGTTGCCCTCGAGGTCGGTGCCCAGCGGCTCGGTGTCGAGGTCGATGTCCATCCGGCCGGCGAGGCCGTAGGCGACGA
>CAZBKU010000354.1:0-2502 GCA_964492585.1 uncultured Thermoplasmatales archaeon
CTCCATCCTCGGACCGGAGGAAAGGATTTGCGCCGGCCCGCGCAGCTTTTCACGACCCGAGGACCAGCTTCTCGACCAAGGGGTCGCGCTTGCCGAGCGCATACCCGATGATCCAGGGCACGGCGAGCTCCTCGAGGAGGCACTCACCCAGGGACTCGGTCTCGATGCCGACCGCGCTCGCTTCCGACCAGGAGACCGCAGGCCAGGGGCCATGTGACACCCTAGCAACCCCTGCTTTACACCCGCAACCATCCACCTTCACACCCTTATCTACCCCCGTTGAGCGAGCTAGCCCCATGCGGCAGACCATGGGGTTGACACGGGGTCTTGTGGCCACCTACCGGCGCCAGCGCCTGCTTGAAGCCCTGCTGGACGAAGAGACCGATGACCCGGACGAGGAGGCCTCGTCCGCCGATCCGACCGAACGGTGACCGGCCAGCAGCCCCCTGGCTGCCCACCCATCAAGCTCTTAACGTTCCATGCGCTTCTGTAGCATGGAGAGGACTGAGCCATGCATCGCAACTTCCCCCAGGACCCGTTCACGGTCACCATCGGGATCCTGGCCCTAGGGGCCGCCATCTTCGGTTGGTTGGGCGGCGGCCTTCTGTGGGCCGCGATCCTGGCGGCACTGGTGGCCATCCCCTTGCTCCTCGTGGAGTGGATCGGGTTCCTGGTCTACGAGCATCTGGTCGAGCCGCGCCGCAGGACAAGCGGCGGGGAAACCACCTGAGCTGCCGCTCTCGGTCACTGGTCGGCCGGGGATCGCAGGACAGCCCGCCCTGCACCAGCCAGCGTGAGCCCTGGTCCCATCAGCGGTCGGCCAGCGTGATGAAGGCTCATCCCCTGCCAAGATCCTGAGGCCCGGCGACCTGACCGGCGGCGTCCTGTTCCTTGGCATCGGCCCCCGCGGAAGCTTGCCGGCCCAGGCGGATCGCCTCGAGGCGCCGGGCGAACCCGGCCATCTGGCCAGCGGTCTCCGCGGCGGCCTCGATCTCGATGGGCTGGGTCCGGGCATGGATCACCAGCCAGACCCTCGGGCGAGGGCGTAGGCCGGCAAGCCGCCGATGACACCGGCGACGGGGAAGAGAAGCGGGTCCCTGCCAGGCCACCGGCAAGCCCGCAGCCAGGAAGCCACCGGCCCCGGTGAGCAGGCCACGGTCCGAGGCCTCCTCGAACTCGACAGCGGCCGCCTCGGCCGATGGGACGACGGTCTGGGACCGCTGTCCGTGGACCTGGTGCTGGTGCACCAGGGACCCGCCGGTGACCATAGGCAGGTGGCATCAGAGGCGACGGTAGAAGCGGCCCCACCACCGACCCGGTGCTCCCCTGGCCCGGGGTTCTCAAGGTACACCCCGGGGGGCCTGGCCGACGCCCCGGCCGTGGGACGAGCGGATGGCGGTCGAGGCCGGGTCAGGTTGGGAGTCGAGGCGGTGTCATTTCAACTCTCTTACCAATCTCTTCTTAAGGTCCCACGAGAGACATCAGCGTGATGCGACAGACCCTGGACCTCGGTGCCGGCATCACGCGCTTCTACAAGCGCGAGAAACTGCTGGAGGCCCTGACCGGCCGCAGCTACGAGCACATCTGACCGGCGCTTGACCCCGCCGGTCCTCGACGATCACTCGAGCGCGCGCTGGATCTCCTCGCGCATCACCTGGCTGATCAGCTCCCCATCGGCCTTGCCTTTCAGCTGACCCATGGCTTCGCCCATGAGCGCACCCATGGCACCCATCTGGCGTTCCTCGATCATGTCCTCGTTGCGCCGGACGATGCCTTGGATGACCTCGCGGACCTCGTCCTCGCCGACCATCCCGGCCCCGATGGCCTCGATGGCCTCGTCGATCGCGAGCCCCTCTTCAGCCATGGTGACCATGATCTCCGGCAGGGCCTCCTTGGCGAAGGCATCCCTGGAGAGTGCCACGAGCGCGTCCTTGACCACCTGGTCTCTGACGGTCAGATCCTCGTGGTCGGACGCGATCTCCGGCCGGGTCTGCAGCAGGACCCGGGCGGCCTCCTTGGCCAGGCCGCTTGCCTCGACCAACTCCTCGAAAAGCAGGAAGCTCTGGCCGTGGGCCAGGGTGTCGGCCATCTCCTCGGGCAGACCGAGCTCGTCCTGGTAGCGGGCCGAACGCTCGTCGGGCATCTCGGGAAGATCGGCGGCCAGCTCGTCGAGGTGCTCGGGCGTGACGCGGATCGGCGGGACGTCGGTCTCAGGGTACATGCGGGCCCCGCCGGGCAGCGGCCGGAGGTAGCGGGTCCGTCCGTCCTCCAGGGCTTGCCGGGTCTCCTCGGGCAACCCGTCGAAGGCCATCCGAGCCCGGTCCAGAGCAGCCTCCAGCGACCTCTGGGCGACGTCGTGGTCGGCGGCCACCAGGCAGAACGCATCCTGCCCGGCCGTGGTGCCAAGGGCGTCGTGGACGGCGTCGACCTCGTCCTCGGTGATCCCGTAGGCCGGCAGCTCGTCGGTGTGGAAGAGCCCGCTGGCACCCTGGGTGCGGGCAT
>CAZBKU010000355.1:0-2501 GCA_964492585.1 uncultured Thermoplasmatales archaeon
CAGCCGGGCCTTCGGCAAGTACGAGCTCGAGGAGGTCCTGGCCGAGGGCGGGTTCGGGCGGATCCTCAAGGCCCGGGACACCCTGCTGGGCCGGCCCGTGGTCATCAAGGAGCTCCTGGCCAAGTGGCGGGAGAACGAGCAGGTCGTCGGCCGGTTCCTGCGGGAAGCCCAGGTGGCCGGCCAGCTCGATGACCCCCGGATCGTCTCCGTGTACGGCGTCGAGCAGCACGGCGGGGATCACTACGTGATCATGGAGTACCTCCCCGGCGGGTCGCTGGCCGACCGTCTCCAGGATGGGTCCCTTGGCATCGGGCAGGCGATCCGCGTAGCCCAGGGCGTCCTGGAGGCCCTGTCCTCGGCCCACGCTCACGGCGTGGTCCACCGGGACGTCAAGCCCGGCAACGTGCTTCTCGACGGGCAGGGGGAGGTCAAGCTGGCCGATTTCGGGATCGCCTCGCTGACCAGGACCGATCCCGACGAGACGCTGAGCGGGCTGACCCCGGACGCGCCGCAACCCGGCAGCTTGACAGCTATGAGCCCGGAGCAGGCCAGAGGAGACCCGGTCGATCACCGCACCGACCTCTACGCCGTCGGCGCGCTCCTCTACCGGATGGTCACGGGCCGACCCCACGTCGACCTCGACGGTCTCGATGAGGTCGCCGCCCGGGGCCGGATCGCCGACGGGCCGGAGGTGGCCTTGCCGGACGACGTGCCAGCACCCCTGGCCCGGGTCATCGAGACGGCCATGGCCAAGGATCCCGACGACAGGTTCCAGAACGCTAGGGGTTTCCTGGGGGCGCTCGAGGAGATCCAGGACGAGCTCGCGTCCCCCGGGTCGGCCACCGGCGAAGGCGTGCCCGGGACCGGCGGGGCCAGCAGCCTCAGACCTGGCTGAACAGGGTATGCACCAGCTCGGAGAGGGTCGGGTGGACGTGGATGGCGCTGGTGATGGTCTCCACGGTCCCGTCCCCGCACCCCATGGCCACGACGACCTCGTGGATCAGATCGGCGGCCTGGGGCCCCACGACGTTGAACCCGAGGATCTTGTCGGTGCCCTCCTCGACGATGGCCTTGGCGAAGGTGTTCCCCTTGGCGCCGACGATCTCGCCCTTGGCCGTGGCGTCGTAGCCGAGCGTGTGGGTCCGGAAGGAGAGGCCCTCCTCCTCGGCCTGGCTCTCGGTCAAGCCCACGCTGCCGACCTGGGGCGCGGTGAAGATCGCGTGCGGGTTGTTCGCGTAGCCCATCACCTCGTCGCCGCCCTGGCTGTTCTCCCAGGCGACCTGACCCTCGAAGCTGGAGGTGTGCTTGAACATGCCCTGACCAATCACATCGCCGTACGCGTAGATGCCGTCGGCCGTGGTGGCCAGGTGGTCGTCGACCTCGATCCAGCCGCGCTCGTCGGTCTCGACCCCGGTCGTCTCCAGGCCCAGCTCCCCGGTGTTCGGCCGCCGACCGGTGGCCACCAGCAGGTCGTCGGCTTGGACCTCGAAGGTCTCCTCCTCCTTGGAGACCTCAAGCACGATCTGATCGCCCTCCTCACGGACGGCTTCGGCCCGGGCACCGTTGTGGCGCGTGGACCACTCCCTGACGCTCTTGGTCACCGCCGAGCGGACGTCGGCGTCCTCGCGCAACAGGCATCGTTTGGCCTCGATGACGGTGACCTCGGTGCCCAGGGCGGCGAAGAAGTGGCCAAGCTCGAGACCGATGTACCCGCCGCCGAGCACGGCCAGATGGTCGGGTTGGTGGTCGAGCTCGTCGAGCACCTCGCGGTTGGTCATGTAGCCGACCTCGTCCAGACCCTCGATCGGCGGGATCACGGGCCGGGTGCCGGTGCAGATGAAAACGGTCTCGGCCTGGATCCGGGTCCCATCGTCGAGCTCGGCGGTGCGGTCGTCGACGAACCGGGCCCGCTGGCGGAAGAGCGTGATCTGCTCGCTGTTCTCGATCCACCCGTCGGTGTGGGAGACGTTGGCCTTGCGCATGTCGCGCATGCGTTCCATGATCCCCGGGAGGTCGACGTCGACCTTCTCGACGTCGAGGTGGATCCCCAGGTCGCCGGCCTTCCGGATGGTCTCCATGGCTTGAGCCGACTGGATCAGGGTCTTGGTCGGGATGCAGCCCCGGTTGACGCAGGTCCCACCCAGGGGGCCAGGTTCGATCAAAGCGACCGACTTGCCAGCCGCCTCGGCGTGGTAGGTGGCGGTCAGGCCGGACCCGCCGCCGATGACCAGGACGTCGAAGGTCTCTTCGCTCATCGTCCCGGATAAGGTCGGACGGTGGGATAAGCGGTGGCTTGAACCCATCCGACCAGCGCTCCGGGGGACCCCACCTCGGCGCCCGCTCGTCCGGGGGGGATGCCCGGATGTTCTGGCGACGGTGACGCGGACGGCGAGAGCGATGACGATGGTGGCTCCGGTGAAGCCACCGACGGCTCGCCAGCACCGGTCGCCCTGATCGTCATCGGGCTCCTGGCTGGAGCGGCCGCGGCCTGCGGCCGCGTC
>CAZBKU010000356.1:0-2498 GCA_964492585.1 uncultured Thermoplasmatales archaeon
ACGTGCAGGTCCTTCTCATGGGTCCAGATGGGGCCGTGGTCTGCGGAGCCAACACGGATGACCCGTGTCCTGCAGACACGACCGTCATGTTGCAGCAGGCAACGTTCGAGAATGTGGGCGATCCGGATGTGGACGATTACGCCGCCGAGGAAGGCAAGACGAGCGATCCGCAGGATCCATGCGGCGAGGATGGTGGTGAGCCCAACCCCGTCCGCTGTCGTGCCTGGAAGGCGGCACCCTTCCTCAACGGGGAGCTCGCCGAGTTCGATGAACGTGGGATCCACACGGTCGCAGACTTCGACGACGTCCCGCCCACCGACTATGAAGAGGATGTGTGGGACGAACAGATCCACCTGGCCGCGTCCGAGGAGGGTGGGCGCCAGGTGTTCGAGATCCGTCTGGACCCCCCCAGCGTCTACGACTCGCTTTCCCAGCACGGGGACGAGGTCGGGAAGGTCGCCGAGAAACACGACCGCAAGCGCTGCCAGACCAGCCAGGACGACCTCGACAACGTCTGGTGCCTGCAACTCTACTTCGAGGATCAGACGACGCCCGAGATCCACGGCCTGGAGGTGGATGCGCCCCGGGAGGAGGGCGAGACCCCGGCCGCGTTCGAGGCCGAGGACGTGACGTTCACCGCGAACGTCACCGACAACAGCCTCGAGCACGTGAACGCCACCTTCGATCTGCCCAACGGGACCACCGAGGAGATACCGATGGACCCCCCCGAGGGTCCGGGCTCCAACTGGACGTTGACGCGCAACTTCGTCAACGTCACCGGCAACGTGAGCTACACGATCACGGCCACCGACGCCTTCGGTCACAGCGCGGTCCCAGACGAGCCCCTCACGTTCACCATCCTGGAGCTTCCCAAGGCAGTGGATGTCAAGGAACTGCTCCTCAACGGCCAAGACGTCGGCCACGAGGACAGCCATGACCACGACCCACCCACCTACCAGGGGACCGCCAGCGAACCTGACAACTGGCTCCGTCTGGAGGCCAACATCACCGGCACCGGCCAGGACAACCCCTACGACACAGCCGGGAAGAACGTCACGATCCACGACCGGATGGGCGATCTCCGCTACGATGTCCCCATGGGCGTCTACACGGTCTGCGACATCTGGAACACCGTGACCGACGAGCAAGAGGCCACCGGCCAAGGAGATGAATGCGAGGGCTCGACCGGCTCAGAGACGACCGAGATCCGGGACAAGCGGCCCCGCTTCTTCGTCGACACACGGTGCGAGGACGGCCAGGACCCCGAGGAGCACGCCGGCGACTGTCAGAGCGTCCCCGAGGACGTCCGCGAGGCATGGCAGCAGGTCGAGATCGATTGGGCGGGGTCCTTCGATATCGACGTCAAGGTCACCGACGTCTTCGAGCGGGTCAGGAACACGACCACCGAGGTCGCCCTGGCCGACGTCGGCGGCGAGCCCACCCTCGAGGTCCTCACACTCGCGCGAGAGGAGATCGACTCCGGAGACAAACTCCAGGCCACCGCCAAGGCCACCGATAACCTCCAGGTCGAACGCGTCCACCTGGAGACCGAGAAGCCGGATGGGACCAACGCCACGTTCAACCTCACCCTGGACCCCAAGACGGTCGAGGACAGCGAGACCAAGAACGGGACCTACAAGATCCAACTCAAGACCGGTGCCTTCGAGGATCTCGACCAAGCCGGCGTCTACGAGGTGACCCTGGTCGCCACTGACCTCGCCGGGAAGACCAACCGGTCAGAGCCCATCGAGGTCGACCTGGTCGACGCGTCGGCCCCCGAGATCGAGAGCTTCCAGTCGGTCCCAGCCGGGACACAGGAGATCGGCGGCCCGGTCACCTGGGAAGCCAAGATTACCGACGCGACGGCGCTGAAGACGCCTGTGCTCTCGCTGGACCGCCCCGGCTCGGGGACCACCACCCACAGCCTGACCTACAACGAGACCCACGAGCTGTACGAGCTCGACCCGCCGTTGGAGACCTCCAGCGCCAACCTTGGCAACTGGACCTACGAGCTCCACGTCGAGGACTGGGCCGGCAACGCCGCCGAGGCGACCGGGCACATCAACGTCGTCGAGAACCTCGCCCCCCAGGTCCAGACCTGGCAGCCTAACGTCGAGGACGCCGACGGCCGCACCTGGGGTCCCAGCGATCCCACCATCCAGGCCGACCTCGTCGACTTCGGGGACGGCGTCGACAGGTCCTCCATCGAGATGACCGTGGACGGCGACCCGGTCTCGCCAGAGATCGAACAGATCGAGCACGGCTACCGGCTCAGCTACACACCCGGGGAGGTGATGAACCTCTCCCACGGCGACACGGTGACTGTCCGCGTCACAGCCACCGACAAGACCACGCCCGAGCCCCTGGTGGCCGAGAACATCACCCACCAGTTCAGCATCGACGATCGCGCACCGACCCGGACCGTCGACGCCGACCCTTCGATCCTGAAGGACACCCGGATGGTCATCGGTCCCGACACCAAGCTCACCATCGGGATC
>CAZBKU010000357.1:0-2485 GCA_964492585.1 uncultured Thermoplasmatales archaeon
GGCGCGCATGGCGACCGGGCTGGTCGGGGTGCTCGTGATCTACGCGCTGGGCTGGATCGTGCTCGCGCTCGTGACGCCGATGGGCTGGTCCACCGCGCTGGCGCGGGGCGTGATCCAGTTCGTACCCGTGGACCTAGCGAAGGTGTTCATCGCGGCCGGCGCGGCCGGGTTCCTGGTGCCGCCAGCCAGGCGGGCGAGCTAGGTGCGGCTGGTCTTCCTGGGCACCGGCGCCACCCGCCCCACGGCCCAACGGAACACCGCCGCGCTGGCCCTCGAGTTCCGGGAGCAGACGGTGTTGTTCGACTGCGGGGAGGGCACCCAGCGCCAGCTGGTTCGGGCCGGGATCCCGCTGGGATCGATCGAGCACGTCTTCCTCAGCCACCTGCACGGCGACCACACCCTGGGTCTGCCCGGGCTGCTGTGGGCGATGGAGCACCAGGGCCAGAGCGATCGGGTGCGCGTGTTCGGGCCGCCCGGCACGCGGGGCATGCTCAGGCGCTTCGCCCAGCTGCTCGAGCCCGCACCGCGCCTTCCGGTCCGCGTGGTCGAGCTCGGGGACAGGGCTCGGGTTGAGCTCGACCGGTTCGTCGTGCGGGCTCGCCGGCTGGACCACACCGACCCCAACCTCGGCTACGCCCTCGTCGACCCCGACGACCAGGACGACCGCTTGCTCGCCTACACGGGCGATTGTCGACCGGACCCGCGCACCGTCGAGCTCGCACGCGGCGCGGACGTGCTCGTGCACGAGGCCACGTTCGCCTGGGAGTCCGCATTCGCCAACCGGCGCGGCCACTCGACCGCTCGGCAGGCCGGCGAGATCGCGCAGCAAGCAGCCGTGCGGCGGCTGTACCTGACGCACGTCTCAGCTCGCTTCCCGGACCCGGCCGAGCTCGAGGCAGCCGCCCGAACGGTGTTCCCCGAGGCCACGGTGGCTGAGGATCTGATGGACGTGGAGCTCTAGCCCCACGGCTCACGGTTCTCCTCGGAGAGTCATTGACTAGACTGAACACTCTTGTATAGTTCAGCTTCATAGCTGAACCATGGCTCGGGCCTCTTCTCTGCTGATCGACCTCGGGGAGCTGCTCTATCGGAAGCAAGAGTGGTCCAGCCGGGCCGAGATCGCACAGGCCATGGATGTCCACCAGCAGGTGATCACGCCGTGGCTGAACTACCTGGAGTTCTTCCGGGCCACCCGCAAGCGGGAGGGCGAGGTCCACGTGGTGGAGGACCGGCTCTTGGCGACGCTTGCGAACTACCGCGCCGGGAACCTCAGGCCCGAGCGGGCCCGACCGATCGAGGCCGAGCCGTCCAAGATCCACGCCCTGCTCGAGGAGGCCGGGGTCCCGCACGCGTTCGGCATGGTCACCGCCGCCAACCGCTGGGCGTTCTACGAACCCCACCGGGACGTCCAGCTCTACGTCTCCCGATCGGATCGCAGCTCTGTTCGCGATGCGCTTGAACCCCTCAGCCCGGACCGAAGCCAGGGCGGGGGACGTCTGCAGGTCTTCCACGAGAGCCTCGACGGCGTGGCAACGCAAGACCGTGAGGGCCTGCCCGTCACGACACCGTTCCAGACGGTCGTCGACCTACGAGCTCACCCGGCGGGTGGGGCGCACGCGGACTTCCTGGAGGCCAACCTCCTTCCCCGTTTGAGGGGGAGCCTCGAGTGAGGCGCCCGAGCGACCGGCACCTGGACCTCGTCGACGAGGGCGCCCACCAGAAGGCGACAGGGGCCTGGTCGAGGCCGTCGAGCACTGGCTGCACCCAATAGATCGGGCTGTGGTCCTGGCCTCCTGGTGGTCCTGACCAGCCAAGGGGAGGGGTGATAAGTTCTATATAGGGGTAGACACAACTGTTACCCTGCATGCCGCTGCTGGAAGACAAAGATGGCCCCGACGTCACGCTCGGCACCGTCGAGCGCGTCCAGGCCCTCCTGCAGGAAGCAGAAACGCCCGTGAGCCGCAACTGGCTGCTCGACCAGCTGTCCAACCACGGTCACACAACCACCCGGCAGCGGCTCAACCGTGCGCTGGACCACTTCTTCACGCTCGAGCTCGCCGTCGAGGGGTCCAAGGGCATCCAGTGGACGCACAACACGAGCCAGAGCCTGCACCGGGCTCGTGCGACCGGCCGCGAACTCTGACGGGTGAACAGCCTGTCGTTCGAGCCGGACAAGGTCGTCATCCACCCCGAGGTTGAGGACCAGTACGAGGCCTGGGAGGAGGCCGCCGAGCAAGGCGAGCAGCCCGCCCAAGCGATCTGGAACGGCTTCGAGACCGCGCTGTTGAGGATCAAGAACGACGGGCAATGGGGCGAGGTCATCCCCAAGTCCGACATTCCGTCCTACTTCCGGAAGAAGTACGGCGCCGAGAACCTGTACTGCGTGGACTTGGCCTCGTTCCACCGGTGCGTCTACACGATCGTCAACCGGGACATCGTGTTCCTCGACCTGGTCGACCACGACACCTACGACGACTGGTTCTAG
>CAZBKU010000358.1:0-2482 GCA_964492585.1 uncultured Thermoplasmatales archaeon
TACCCGAGCCTCGTGGAGCGGCTGCTCAAGCCCAAGGGTCGGCCCCCGAGCGTCCCGTGAAGGGAAGACCAAGGAGGCCAGCCGGCACCCCCAGAAGCGCGCCACAGAGGGCAGCGATCCGTTCAGCCCAGGCTCGCCGTCGCCTGGCTGGTTGGCCACATCCCGAGCCACGCCCCGAGCCACGTCTCCACATCCCCGCCAGCACGCCCGGAGACGCCCCGCCAGGGCCGGGCACCGGGTCCAGGGAACCCTCACCGACCTGGACATCGTGCTCGGGCCCAGGGGCCCCGCAGACCTCGACGCTCCCCGGTGCCCGTCGGCTTGGCCCCCGGCTTGGCTCTGGGAGACCCGGGAAGGGCGATCAGATCATCCGCGTGGATAGGGTGGCGCAGAGATCCCGTCGGCACGTCCAGGCGTCCTTTCTGCCGGCGTCCTGGGGCACTATGGTGATGCCACGGTCGCCAGGTGGGGGGTCGTGGGTGCGGCCTCCGCACCCGCAAGCGTAACCCCCGGGCGTGTGGGGACACGTAAGGAATCGAGAACCTCCTCGCCAGCCACGCGAGGGATTGCCTCCCCTCGGTGGTGCGTTCCCCACGCGCCCGCGGTCCCTACCGATGTCCCGGTCCCATCCGGAGCCCCAGGCCAGCGTCGTCACCTGGCTGGGCCCAGCGCCAGAGAAGAGGACGCGACCGGACCGTGGGAACCCTCCAGAGCGCTGCCTGCCGGCACACCGGTTCCAATGGCGATGCCCTCTCCGGGATCGTGGAGGACAGCGAGGTCGTCCAGGTGGCCGCGGCCTAGGAGGGGGCCTGGTCCTCGGCCGCCGGTTCCTCGGGTTCGGCCGTGGATGATCGCTCCGTCGGTGGCGGGAGCCGGACGGGGTTGGGAAGCCTCATGGACCGAGCCAGGAGCGAGACGGACAGGAGGACGTCATCCTCGAAGGCCCCGCTGATCACGTGCTGGACCTCGTCGGAGACCTCCACGGAACCATCTTCCTGTGGGTCGACCCCGTCCATCTCGACGATCAGGCGGGCTCGACCGGAGATGTTACCGAACGTCTCGCTGGTGTCCTTCTCGAAGTAGCTGACCCCGAAGTCCAGGTCGAGGATGATCTTGCCCTCTTCTGCGTCCACGAGAGAGGTCTCCAACTCGATCCGGGATTCGATCAGGTCGTGGTATTCTGGATCGTAGGCATCAGCGCGCTCGGCGGCGATCTCCTCGATGACGGTGGTCCTCATGGGGTGGTCCACTCAGGCGGGGACGTATTTCTGGGGCGCGGGCTTCTGGTCGATGAACGTGTAAACCGTCTTCTGCCGTTCCGGGAGCTTGTTCTCGTCGGTGGCGATAGCGGGTTCCTGCCACACGTCGTCTGCGTGAGCGGCGGCCTGCGCGGAGGCCAGACGGATCGTGTAATCGCTGACGGCCTCGACCATCAGCAGGATCTCCTCGTCGCGAGGGTTGAGTTGGTAGATGGTCGACTTGCGGTGGCGCCCGCTAGGGATGAGAATGCCATCCTCCCGCCAGTCCTTGACGATGCGGTGGACGGTGGACTTGGGCACATCGGCCATCGAGACGATCTCCGGGGGGGTCAGCCCCTCGGGGTTGTCGGCCAGTGCCTCGAACATGGACATCCGGTGGCTCCCCAACTTGCTGCCGAACGTGCGCATCGTGTTCACCTATGTTCCATCCTGGGAGATAAGGGTGCCGGCCAGCGACTCTTTTCCCTATATGGGATATAATAGCTCCCATAACTTAAGCTTTCTTGACCATCATCCGAGTAGATTGATAAGGGGGTGGAACATAGGGTGCGCCGGTGATCCGCCGCCGACCACCCCAAGTGACACCTGCCGAGGCTGCCCTGCTCCGTAGCGGCCTCACCGGCGGCTGGGGGCACTGGAAGGGCGGGGAACGGTCGATCGACGCGTTGAGGAAGCGGTTTTTGGAACGCACCCACGGGGACGTAGAGGAGGCGCTCGCGGGGTTGGTCGACAAGCGCCTTGCCCACGAGGTAGGTGACGAGGGCAAGTACGCGCTCACCGAGCGCGGCTTCGAGGCCGCCCAACTCGCCAAGTCGAAGAGCCTCGAGATTCTTCAGGACTCGGTCGACGACGCCAAGCCACCGGTCCCAAGCTGGTTCCCGCATCCCGACCAGATCGAGAACGCCAGCGGCGTCCCCTGGGACGCCGAGGACGACTTCAAGGACTTCGTCGTCAAGAAGGCGGCGAAGAACAAGGCGATCCGCGACGAGTTGATCAAGCGGATGATCAAGGTCCTCGAACGCCCGGATGGTTACGGCGATCTTTACCAGCCACCCCAGGTGCGCAAGTGCAAGTTAGACCACAACCAGCGCATCCGGTGGCGGTACGAGGACGGCCAAAGCGGTCCAGAGCAGGTGACGTTCATCGACGTCAGGTCACGCGAGGACAAGGGCTACTCGCTCAGCCAGAAGTGAGGCACGTCGCGACCTCCCCGGCGGCTCGCC
>CAZBKU010000359.1:0-2470 GCA_964492585.1 uncultured Thermoplasmatales archaeon
GATGGGGATCGTCTCCTCGACGATGCCGACGGTGATCCGCAGCTCGGCGGCGGTCACCGTGAGGTTGCCCTCCTCGTCCACGGTCTGCCGGTTGAGCACCAGCTCGCCGAGCATCGGCAGCGGGATCACGGTGTTCGGCGCCACGGCCTCGTCGCCGCCGGAGGTGTCCCTGGCATCGTAGACGCTCGTGTCGCCGAAGAGGACCTCACCGACGTACACGGTGGCGGTGGGATCCTGGTCGCACCGGGCATCGGCCGTGGCCTTGAGCTCCAGGAACGTCATCGGCGGACCGGTCACGCCCGGGATCTCGTCCAGGTCGACCACGTGCTCGAGGACCCGGGCCGTGCTGTTCACGTGACCCGGCTGGGCGATCACCGTCGACCGCATCTGGGTCCGATGGTCGCTGGTCTCGCCGAGCAGCAAGCCCGGGAAGGTGGCGTTGGTGGACACGTTGCCGGCCGCCTCGACCCAGCCCGTATCGGCGGTGCCGGGCAGGCCCAAGGCCCTGGCGGTCGTCAGGGGCCCCAAGGGATCCTCGATCGGGGGCCCCTCCCCTTCCTCACCGCAGAACCCCGGGTTGATCGCGGCCTCTGCCATGGTCAGCGTCACCCGAGCGTCGACGCCGACCTGCTGGACGAGGACCTCGATCCCCTTGAGTTGCAAACCGTTCTCACCCAGGCGCTCGGCCGGGGCGACGTGCAGTTGGGCCCCGCCGATGGCGATGGGCTCGGGCCCCTGGCCGGCCTCGAAGCTGGCGGCCTCCAGGATCGTCTCGTCGCCCTGGGCCAACCGTTCGATGAACACGGACCCGCTGGTCCCGTCGCACGTGGCCGCCACGGTGGAGACCAGGCCATGGACCTCCAACGGGGGCTCACCCGAGAGCGGGATCTGGGCGTACTGGAGCCGGCCGGTGGCCTCGATCAGCTCCGGGGTGGCTCCGCTGAACCGACCCTGGTCGTCGACCAGCTCGGGGGTCACGTTGACCTGACCCTCGCCGGCGTGGATCGGGTGACCCATCAGGGTGGTCCCGGGGAGGACCACGTGGGTATCCGCGCGGACCTCGCCGGTGTCCGTCAGGGTCTCGTCCAACGTCAACATCGGGTCGCCCTCGGTGCCCAGCCGGTCGTCGGTGTCCACCGACAGCGCCCGTCCGTGCAGTTGGAGGATCGCGACCTCCTTGCAGGCCTGGTCGGTGGCGCCATCCTGGTCGGTGACCGTCAGGCACACCGTCCGGTTGCCAGGGGTGGCGAAGGTGTGCACCGGGTTGGGGTCGGTGGCGCCGGTCCCATCACCGAGATCCCAGACCCAGTCGACGATGGGCCCGTTCTCGTCGGTGCTCTCGTCCTGGAACCGGACCGGGTCACCGTCGATGCCCGGGTCCGGGGTCCAGGTGAAGTCAGCCACCGGGCCCGGGTTGACCACGGTCACGTCCCGGCATGCGGGATCGGTGGCCCCGTCGTCGTCGGTGACCGTCAGGCACACCTCGAAGAGGCCGGGGGCCTGGAACGTGTGACCGGGGTCCTCTTGGGTGCTGGTGGCCCCGTCCCCCATCTCCCAGTGGTGGTCGACGATCTGCCCGTTCTCGTCGGTGCTCTCATCCTGGAAGCTCATCGTCTGGTGGCTGGTGCCCGGGTCCGGGGTCCACGTGAACGCGGCCTCGGGGTCCAGGTTGGTGATGTCCAGCTCCAGGGTGCAGTCGGTGCTCTGACCCTCGTCGTCGGTGGCACGGATCAGCACCGTGTGCTCGCCGACCTGGGGATCCTCCCAGGTCCAGGTGGCCGTGGTCACGTTGGCCTGCTGGGCCTGGTCCACGAGCGCGCCTGGCCCGGTGACGATGGACAGGTCCACCGTCCGGGCATCGCTGGGCGACTCGGCGCGGACCGGGACGTCCTCGATGGTCACGTGGCTGGTGCCCGTCACGGGCTGGCCGGTCACACAGGGACCCTCCCCGGTGAAGCTGGGCGGGCCGACCTCGGCGATGCTCAGCACCTCGCAGTGCTCGTCGGTGGCCCCGTGATCGTCGGTGACCGTCAGGCAGACCTCGAAGGTGCCCGGCGCGAAGGTGTGCTCCGGGTGCTGCTCGTCGCTTCTGGCCCCGTCGCCGAACCGCCAGGACCAGGCCACGACCTCACCGTTCTCGTCGCTGCTGTTGTCCTCGAACCCGACCAGGTCGTCCTCGTCCGGCGCGGCCGGCGTGAACGTGAAGTGGGCCACCGGCGGGACGTTCTGGACGTCCAGGTCGAAGCTGCACAGCGACCACTCGCCGGTGCTGTCGGTGGCGTTGATGACCACCGTCGCGTCGCCGACCTGGGGATCGTCCCAGGACCAGGTGGCCGTGGTCGTGTTCCCGTCCTGGGTCACGTCGGTCAGCTGCCCGGGGCCGCTTTCCAAGGCCAGGGTGACCGTCCGGTGCTGGCTGGGCGAGGTCGCGCCCAGGTCCACGCTGGTGGGCGTGCCGGCCACCGGTTCG
>CAZBKU010000360.1:0-2452 GCA_964492585.1 uncultured Thermoplasmatales archaeon
GATCCCGGCGTTGTCTCGGCCGGCCCCATCGGCCAGGTCCACCTTGAGCTCGAAGGTGTAGGTCTGGCTGGCAGGCAAGGTGAAGGCGGCCGATGGGCTGCTGCTGAGGTAGTCCACGGTGGCCACCCTGGTCGACCCGTCCTTGATCCTCCACTCGAAGTCCTCGACGTTGCTGTTCGTGACCTGGGTCGCGGTCAGGGTGATCTGGTGGTCGCTGTCGGCCCCGGTCAGGCGCACCACGTCTCTGACGGTCGTGTCCGCACCGCCGCGAGGTTTGACCTCGGCGGTGAAGAAGGTCTTGTTATCGCTCAGCGTGAACGACTTGAAGTAGCGCTTGTTGTCGGCGTTGTCGCCCTTGGAGAACTGGATCGGTGGAGCGATCGCGCTGACCTCCAGCGTGCTGTCGGAGGTCCAGGTGATCGCCGCCAGCGCTGTCCCCGCGACCAGCGATAGGATCAGGATCCCTGTGCCGGTGGTTCCCCAGCGGGTCATCCTTGGTTCACCGCGTCTAGCTGTTCAGTGTCAGCGTGATGGATGGGGTAACGGTCGACACGTCGCTGGCGGTCGTACCAGAGGCCAAGGTGAGATCGAGCTGGGCGTAGTAGGTGCTCGACGCCGGGATCGTCACCGTGGCCGAGGGGCTGGCCGCCGTGAGGTCCAGGGTGTCTTGCAGAGTGTCCCCGGAGTCGTAGATCTTCAGGGTGAAGGCGTCGACGTCGGTGTCGGTCACCTGAGCGGTGGTCAGCGTGATCTGGTGGCTGTTGCTGGCGTCGGTGTTCGTGATCTTCACGTACGAACCGACGGTCAGGGTGGCCTCAGGGACGCCGTTCACGGTCGACGTGAAGTACGTCTTGTTGCTGGAGATCGTGTACGCGCTCACGTAGGTCCCCAGGTTCGAGGGCCCCGAGTCGTCCCCGGCGGCGTATTGGACGACCGGGTCGACGGTGCTCACGGTGACGTCGCTCGTGTTCGAGTAGGTGACCGTGATCGCTGCCGTGGCCAGGCCGGCTACGAGCACCAAAGCGATGATCGGGTGGGTCAGGACCCAAGCGCGCATACGCTCGAGCGTGCCGGCGGGGCCTTGGCCGGTCCCTTGTCCTTCTCGGTGGTCACGGCTTCCCCGTCTACTCATCATCGCACATGTTCGGGTGTCTCCTATATATACTCTAGAGGCAGGTGGACTGCGGATGTCCGACGATAAGACGGTAGAGAGCCGGATCTCCCCCTAGAAGTGGAGAAAGAAACGGAGAAAGATAGAGGATATGACGGGGGGGATCAAGCACCCCGTCTATACGACGAGAGCACTTAGAACTCGGCCAGGTAGCGCTCGACCTCCCAGGGGGAGACCTGGATGCGGTACTCGTCGAACTCGGCCTTCTTGGCTTGGGCGAACTTCTCGAAGAGGTGTTGCCCGATGGCTTCCTGGATGACCTCGTCGTCCTCCAAGGCTTCGATGGCCTCGCCCAACGAGGCGGGCAGGGACTCGATCCCGGCCTTCTGGCGCTTCTCCTCGGTGAACTCGTAGATGTTCTCCCGGATGACCTCCCCGGGGAAGGTCGCGTTCTTGACGCCGTCCAGGCCGGCCTTGATCATGGCAGCGAAGGCCAGGTAGGGGTTGCAGGTGGGATCAGGGCTGCGCAGCTCGATGCGCTTGCCCTTGCCCGAGGCCCGGGGGATGCGGACCAGGGCCGAGCGGTTCTCGTTGCTCCAGGCGATGTAGACCGGAGCCTCGTAGCCGGGCACCAGGCGCTTGTAGGAGTTGACCGTCGGGTTGGCCAGGGCCGTGATCGCCGGGGCGTGGTCCAGGACACCGCCCATGAAGTTGTAGGCGGTCTTGGACAGGCCGAACTCGTCCCCGTCGTCGAACATGGCCGTGTCCCCACCGGTCTCGAAGAGCGAGAGGTGGCAGTGCATGCCCGAGCCGTTGATGTTGGCGATCGGTTTGGGCATGAAGGTGGCGTGGTAGCCGTGCTGCTGAGCGATGACCTTGACCACCGCCTTGAAGGTGGCCACCCGGTCGGCGGTGGTCAGCGCATCGGCGTACTTGAAGTCGATCTCGTGCTGGCCGGCGGCGACCTCGTGGTGGCTGGCCTCGACCTCGAAGCCCATGATCTCCAGGGCCTGGTTGATCTCCCGGCGCACCGGGCCACCGACCTCGACGGGGTCGAAGTCGAAGTAGCCGCCCACGTCGCTGGGCTGGGTGGTCGGGTTGCCGTCCTCGTCGAGCTTGAAGAGGAAGAACTCCGGCTCGGGGCCGATGCTGACCTCGTAGCCCATCTCCTCGGCCTCGGTCAGGACGTTCTTGAGGACCGTCCGGGGGCAGCCCTCGAAGGGGTCTCCGTCGACGTGGTAGACGTCGCAGATCAGCCGGGCTGTGGCGCCGCCGTCGCGGTCCAGGGTCCAGGGCAGGATGGCGAAGGTCGCCGGGTCCGGTTCGAGGCGCATGTCGGAT
>CAZBKU010000361.1:0-2450 GCA_964492585.1 uncultured Thermoplasmatales archaeon
GGCGGCTAGGAAGGGCGAGAGGGCCAGCAGGGCAGCCGCCGGCCCGGTGACCACGGTGAAGTTGTCGGCCAGGAACACGGCCACGTCCCCGAGGTAACGGACATCGGCGACCTGGGCCAGGAACCCGGCGCTCAGGAAGGCCGTGAGGATGGCTGCCAGCAGGGTGGTGGCCCCGCCCAGGACCGCGTGACCACCGGTGAAGTGCGGCGGCTCCTCGTCGGCCGCCGGCGGTCGAGGCCGGGCCAGGTGGAGGGCGGCCACGAGCAGGGCGACGCCGACGACCGCCAGGAGCCCTGGGAGCGGGCCGGCTTGCGGGATGGCGCTGGCCAGGCTGACCAGGGCGGCGAGCGTGGCAAGCGGGACCGTGATCTTGTTGAGGGTTTCCTGGTCCATGGTATCACACCGTCGGGCTGAGGGCACCGAGACCGTAGGCGAAGCCGGCGTTGGCCACCGGCAACAACAGGTAGACGATCAGGCGTAGGATGGTGAGGTCGCCGCCGCTGAGCATGGCCATGATGCTCATCATGACGATGAGGAACAGGGGGCCGGCGACGACGGCGGTGACGTAGGTCTCGGCCATCAGACCCATGACCTCGACGAACTGCTTCTGGGTCTGGCGGTTCTCGAACGCGTAGCGGTCGGCCTTCTGGCTGAAGAAGTTCTTCAGATCCCCGCCGCTGGTGACCGTGGTGATCGCGCCCTGCATGACCTCGGCCCATCGGTCGCTGGGGGAGCGGCGGGACGCGCGCTCCATGGCCTGGACCGAGTCGATGCCCAGGCGCAGGTCCTTGGCGATGGCGCGGGCCTCGGTGGCCATCTCGCCGTAGATCGGCTGGCCGGCCAGGGACTCGAAGATGACGTGGACGGGCACGCCGGCCGAGGCCATAGCGGCCACGTAGTTCAGCGCGTAGGGCATGTGCTCGTCCATGTTCTTGGCGCGCTGCTTGGCCTTGCTGGCCGGGGAGGTGAGCATGACCGCGTACGTGCCGGCGGCCATCAGGAACGGGAGGGCGACCAGGCCGATCACGACGGCCGGGTGACCGGTGGGGACGCCAAGGGACGGCAACAACGCCAGGGCGATGAACGCGGCCAGGATCGCGGTTGAGAAGAAGGCGATGATGGACGCCGAGAGCGTGGTGGCCATGTAGGCTTCCGACCGGACCGGGATCCGGGCCTTGCGTAGGGACTCGGCCAGGTCCTGCTGGTCGAGGTGGCGCGAGCTGAAGGCGCCGAACAGGCGGTAGCTGGTCCGTTGGAAAGCGTTGAGGGCCATGGTGGTCACGCGTTCGCTTCTTCCTCGTCGTCCTCGTCGCTGGCTTGGCCGATGCGGCCGAGCACGTCGTCGACCTCCTCCTCGATCGAGGCGGGGCCGGGGTCCTCGTCTGCCTCGGTCTCATCGGGCTCGGGCTCGTCGTCTAGCTCGGTTGCCTCGTCGTCCTGGTCCCAGTCACCGAGCTCGGCTTCCTCTAGCTCGGCATCCTCCAGGTCGGCGTCCTCGATGGTGGCCTCCTCAAGGTCCGCGTCCTCGATCTCGGCGTCCTGGATGTCTGCCTCCTCGATCTCGGCGTCGTCCAGGGCCTCGAGGTCGTCCTGAAGGTCGTCCTCGGGTCGGTGGGCCCGCGGGAGATCGCCGGAGGGCGGCTCGTCGCCTCCTCTGGCGGGTTCCGGCGGCTCGTAGACGTTCTCCTCCCCGAGACCACCGGCCTCGGCGGTCCCGCCGGGTGAGGGGCCCTGATCGATGTCGAAGCCGTAGGCATCCTTGTCGTGCTGGGCGGGCTCCTCGCGGGGACCCGGCGTCTCGCCGGCCTGGCTGGGGTCCTCGCCGAGGCCCGGCATCTCATCGCCCGGGTCCGGGTGGACACCCGGCATGGACCCGATGTCGTCGCCGAAGGTCGACTGGGCCCGCTGGTCCTCCTCGCTGAGGTCCTCTCGGATGCGGCGCATGGTCTCCTCAGGCTCGTTGTAGTAAGCCTGGACGACCTTGGCCACGGCTTCATAGTCCCGTAGACCGGCCTCCAGCATCCAACGGATGATGACGGTCCGGTTCTCCATCTCCTCGCGCAGCTCCGGCGAGGAGAGGTTGTTCTCCTTCTGGATCCGCTCGAGCACGTAGCTGATCCCCGAGGAGTCGAACTCGTCGGTGGCCGGGTCCCAATGGAACACCTCGTTGGTGAGAAGCTCCTTGGTGTTCGGGTCCAGCCCGACGATCTCCACGATCTCCTTGGTCCGGCGGACACGCTTGCCGCCGATCCGGGTCTGCATCTGGATCGTGACGATGTCCAGGGCCTCGAGCAGGGGTCTCGGGATGTTGATCGGTTCCACCTCGAGCCGGTGGATGACCGAGGTGACCGAGTCGGCGTGCATCGTGCCGTAGGCCGCGTGGCCGGTGGCCATGGCCTGGAAGAGCACGGTGGCCTCCTCGCCACGCACCTCACCGACGGTGATGTACT
>CAZBKU010000362.1:0-2420 GCA_964492585.1 uncultured Thermoplasmatales archaeon
CCCGCTCGCGATGTACAGCGGCAGGAACTCGGTCATGAGGAGGCGGCGCTTGTTCTCGCTGATCAGTTTGCGTTCGACGGCCATCACTCAGCACGCTCCTCTAGCACGATCTCGATGTGGGTCAGGTCCTGGTTCCAGGCCGTAGCTCGGCCACGGGCTCGGGGCCGGGTGCCCTGGATCTGGCCGGCTCGCTGGGAGGCGGCGTGCTGGACCCAGAGACGCTCGGGTTCCAGGCCCTTGTACTCGGCGTTGGCCTCGGCCTGCTCGAGGATGTCCAGGATGCCCTCGGCCGCCCGCTTGGGGTAGCCGCCGGGACCGGTGCCCTTCTGATGGGGCTTGTTCCGGTGGTGGCGCCGGTAGGGGACCGCCTGCTTCTGGTCGATGACGTCCTCGAGGAAGCTCTTGGCCTCTTCGAGCTCGCGGCCTCGGATCGCGCGGCAGACCTCGACGGAGTCCTTCTGCTTAATCTGGAGCTCCTTGCCGAGTGCCTTGGACGTGCGGTCCGGGTCAGGATCTGTGGAGTAACCGATGCCCACGTTGTCACCTCACTTCAGCGGCATGTACTTGGACGACCGGGTGGCGCCGACACCGGGTCCTGTGTGTTCGACCTGCTTGCGCGTCATCGCGAACTCCCCCAGGTAATGACCGATCATCTCGGGTTGGATGTCGACACGCTGGAACTCGGAGCCGTTGTGCACAGCGACCGTCTTCTCGACCATGGAGGGCAGGATCACGAAGCCCCGGAGGTGGGTCCGGACAACCTCGTCCTCGTCGGCCCCCTCGATCCTCTCGAGGAAGGTCCGCTCCTCCTCGCGGAGACCGCGGGAGAGCTTGCGCCGGGCTCGAGCCGGGAGCAGTGGGAGCAGTTCCTCCATCGAGAGCTCCTGGAGCTCCTCCAGGTCCCTGCCGCGGTAGTTGAACGCCTCTTCGCGGCGGGTCTCGATGGACCGCTTGCGTGCTTTCCGTGTTCGCCTGTTCGCCATCCTGATCACCTCTTGCCGGTTCGCTTGGCCGCGATCGAGCCCACCTTCCGGCCCGGCGGCGCGCTGCGGGCGACCGTCTTGGGTCGCCCGGTGTGCTGCTTCTGTCCGCCACCGAAGGGGTGGTCGACCGGGTTCTTGGCCACGCCTCGCACGACGGGCCAGTAGGTGCCCTTCGATTTGAGCATGTGGTGGCGCTTGCCGGCCTTGACGATCGGCTTGTCCTTGATGCCGCCGCCGGCCACCGTACCGATGGCGGCCCGGACGGCTGGGTCGAAGTTCTTGAACTGTCCAGACGGGAGCTGGACCACGACGGTGTCCCGTCCTCGCTGGACGACCACCGCGCGGTTGCCCGCCGAGCGACAGAACTTGCCGCCGTCGCCGGGCTTGTTCTCCACGTTGTAGATGAAACGTCCCTCGGGGATCATCCCCAGGGGAAGCACGCTGCCGAGGGTGGCATCACCCTCGCCGAGGTCGATCTCGTCGCCGACGGCCAGGCCCTCGGGAGCGGGGTAGCTGGCCTTGCTCCCATCGTCCAAGCGGATGACCGCCAGGGGGGACTGGTGACCAGGGTTGTGGACGATGTCCTCCACCGTCGCGGTGGCTTTGTGGACCTTGGGGAGCGTGTTGGGCGCCTTGTGACGGTGGCTGGGGCTCGTGAACGTCGACGAACCCTTGCCGCGTCGTTGTGAAATGATCCTTTTTCCCATCGTACACACCTCAGAAGATACCGACGCGCATGGCGATGTCCTCGGCTTCCTCCGGCGACGAGAAGCCGATGGACGCGATCTTCTGGCCTTCCATGGTGATGCGCGTGTTCACCTTGGTGACCGTGGTCTCGAAGAGCTCCTCGACGGCCCACTTGATCGTGGTCTTGTTGGCCTCGATGTCGACGACGAAGTCGATCTTGCTCTCCTCATCCATCCGGTTCATCGTCTTCTCCGTCACCCAGGGGTGCCGGATGACCTGGTAGGGGTTGATGGTCACGTGGCCACCTCCCCGGTGGCTTCGAGCGCCGACCTCGTGAAGAGCGTGAGCCGGCCGGCGTCGCCGCCGGGGGCCAGCCGTTCGACGTTGAGCTGCTCGGGGGTCGTGAACTCGACACCCGGCAGGTTGCTGGCCGCGCGGGTCACGGGTCCTTCCTCGTGGACGACGAGGAGCAGGCTTCGGGGGACCTTGAGCCGTCGTCCCCGCAGCTTGCCCTTCCCGGCTCGGACCTTGGTGCCGTCCTTGGCCCGCTGGACGTCCTCGTCGACGCCGAGGGTCTCCAGCGTGTCGAGGAACGCCTGCGTGGTTCCGATGTCCAGCAGGTCATCCTCGATGACCAGAGGGGTGGCCTCCAGGACGAAGCGGTGACCGCGCTCGGCCACGCGCTCGGCGTCAGCCGTGGCGGCCAGGGCCGAGCGGAGGGCCAGGTGCCGCTCCTTCGTGATGATCTTC
>CAZBKU010000363.1:0-2408 GCA_964492585.1 uncultured Thermoplasmatales archaeon
GATGCCGTCGACATCCGCGTCAAGGAAGTCGACGTCAACGACCATGGTCCGGACGACGGTGCCCTCCTGAACCACTACCGGACCGCCCATCCCGGGTTATCTAGGGATCTGGTTCATGAGTTCCGCGCGTGGGATGGGCGAGGTCCCTTGGGAGAAGCCTACCCCGAGACGGCAGGGACCGGGAACGCCTTCTCGTGGAGCCTCCTCTCCAACGGTCCCACGCAGAGCATCGAGGGGGTCACCTTCTACGGGAACCTCTACGTGGACGTGGCCATCCACGAGATCGGGCACACCCTGAGCGCGGCCCACGAGTACTCGAACTGTGCTGAGGCTGCTCCCAGCTACGAGCCCACCAGGCCGGTGGAGGCCTGCACCGTCATGTGGATCAGCGGGGACCTCATCACCGAACGCTTCGGCACCCTGAACCGGTTGGCCATCCGGGGGTACGCAGACGAGGTCGACCTCTGATCTCCACGCGCAACCTACGTGCTGCCTCGCCGGCGAGGACTAGGCTCTCCTGCCATGGGCTCTGCGGTGCAGCGACCTGCCTGCCGGGCCGGCAACCTCTCAGGGGCCTGGATCGGTCGCCCCGCCGCCGGGATGTGGGACGGCAATGCCCGGTCGTCCATCGACCGGTTCTCATCTGGCTCAGACATCTCGATCTTACCGCTCTCCAGCCGTCTTGAGCAGATGGTCGGTCACGGTCCCAGGGCAGGTTCCCTCCGGCATCTGCTCTCCGCGGCGGGAACGTAGGATCGCCTGGTCGCGACCCAGAGGGCTCGCGCGGCATCTCCGGCGACCCTCGGTCGACGGTCGTCGACCGCCGACCCGAAGCCGCCTCCTCGATAAGAATGATATACCACTAGTAAGACTTTCTCTCGTCCTCAGGAGGAGCGACCGTGGCGGCACAACCCAACACTGATCCGATCTTCACACCCCTCTCTGCCTTCCCAAGGCTACGTAAGCTCTTCATCGCAGCCATGGCCCTTCTGACGCTCACCGCCGGTGCCACCCCGGCCTACGTCCTACTCTCCAGCACTGACGATGTGGCTGATGAAGAAACATCAACCATAGCCAGCGCCGCTGGCTCCTCAGGGCAGGCCCGGCTGCCGGACTCGGCGATCCTCCGCCAGCTCGGGCTGCCGGCCACAGGGGAACCCCTGGACGCGCCCACGCTCACCAAGGCGCTGGCCGGCGTCGAGGCCACCCCGGACGCTATCGGTCGCGATCCAGGCTCCATCCTCGACCTGGCAGCCGAAGACGCAGGCTGGAACGGCCAACCCTTCCCCGTCATGGAGCACAGCGGATCGCTGGAGGCCGCGCTCACCGGCCTGTCCCACGTCCTCGGCGAGGACGGGCTCACTGCCGAGGAGCGCGCGGCCCTGGACACCGTCCCCCCCGAGCTCACCGGGCCCTTGGCTGGCCTGGTCGACGCCGTGAGCCTGGCCACCCACCTCCAGCGACAGGCCACCGAGGACGTCACCCCGGAGGAACGCGCTTTCCTGCTGGACAACGGGCCTGTGCTTGCCTCTGGCAACGCCGACGAGGCCACCGTCGAGCGCGCCCGGGACATCGGTGCTCGCATCGACATGGCCAAGAGCGTGGCTGCCGCCCGGGTCCTCACCCGTGCGGTTGAGGACGCCCGGGCCCAGCTCGAGCAGGTCACCCAGGCCCTTGAGCGCCAGGAGATCGAGGCCGTCAACGCGGCCCACACGGCCCCGCAGCACAGCTTCCCCCCCTACGATGTCATCCCCAGGGACGCCGCCGAGGACCGCGTCCTTCTGGACACCGCTGAGCTTATCCGCTCGCGGACACCGCTGACGCGGGCGCCTGCAGCGACCCCCGGCGTGCCCCTCGATCAGGCCCTCGACGGCCTGTCCCGGGCCCTGGGCGTGCCCGCCGGCATCGAGACCTCCGAGGTGAGCCTCAACCTCCCGCCCGAGCTGTCCCAGGCCCTGGGCCGGGTCGTCCAAGCCTACGCCGACGCGCTACCGTCCGCCGGGTCCACCAGCAAGGGTCCCCTGGCCGCCGAGGGCGCGGCCAGCCTGCTCGAGGCCATCGACGACTCGCGACCGGCCCTCCAGCGCTGGTCGTGGATCCTCCATCAGGCCCCGCCGGTCACGCGACCCCTGACCCAGGCCCGCGCCACCGACAACGCCCTGGGCCTGACCACCGGCGCGCTGGATCTGCGAGCCTCCCCCGTCCCCGCCACCGACGCCCTCAAGATCGCCGCAGGCCAGTCGGGACGCAGCGCCGAGGTCCCCGACTGGATCGACGCCAGCGGGCCCCCCTCGCCCAAGGTCACCATGGACGCGTGGTACGACACCTTCGAGCCCGGCATCGTCACGTCGACCCGGCAGACCGCCGTCGACGACCTCGAGAACCTGCCCGACGACGTCCAGGAGGCC
>CAZBKU010000364.1:0-2407 GCA_964492585.1 uncultured Thermoplasmatales archaeon
ACGGGCCGTCTGCCGAACGCGCGGTCCAACTGGCCGTCCAGCACGTCAACGACGCCGGTGGTGTCAACGGTGAGGAGGTGGAGCTCGTCACGGCGGACTCCGAGACCAACGAGGATGCCGCCAGCCAGGCGGCCAGCCAGCTCATCGATGTCGAGGAGGTCCACGGCATCGTCGGGGCCATGGGCAGCGGGATCTCCAAGTCCTTCCTCGATCAGGTGGTCGCTGCCGAGATCCCGATGATCTCCCCTTCGAACACCGGGACGGACTTCACCGAGATGTCCGAGGCCGGGGAGACCGATGGCTGGTACTTCCGTACGGTCCCCAGCGATGCGTTGCAGGGAGCCGTGATGGCCCAGCTAGCCACCGATGAGGGCTACGAGACCGCCAGCATCCTGGCCATCAACAACGCGTACGGGACCGGGTTCGCCGACGTGTTCGAGGCCTCCTTCGAGGATCAGGGCGGCCAGGTCCTCGACTACGTCCGCTACGACCCCGACGGGACCGACTTCAGCTCGGACGTCGGGTCGGCTGCCAGCGGCGACCCGGACGTGATCGTCGCGATCGGGTACCCCGACACGGGCCGGATCTTCATGCAGAACGCCTTCGACCGGGGCCACGCCGGCGGCAACCCAACGGCCGACTGGCTGTTCAGCGAGGGGTTCAACGACCAGAGCGGGTTTGTCGACGAGCTGGCCACGGTCCAGTTCGAAGGTGAGGACGTGAGCATCATCGAGGGGTGCAAGGGCACCACACCCCAGGAGCTCACCGACGAGCGGTTCATCAACGACTTCCAGAACGCGTACGATGAGGAACCCGCCCTGTTCGCCGACCGGACCTACGACGCCGCCATGCTCCTGATGCTGGCCTCCGAGCGATGCGACTGCGTGGAAGGCCAGGCCTTCCAGGAGGCCATCGTCGAGGTTCAGAACCCGCCCGGGCAGGAGGTCGAGTACGATGCCAGCCAGGCGTTGCTCCTGCTCCAGGCCGGCCAGGACATCGAGTGGACCGGTGCGGCTGGTCCCCTGGAGTTCGATGAGAACCACGACGTGACGGCGCCGTACGCGATCTGGCAGGTCAACGACGGCCAGATCGAGACGGTCGAGACAGGGATCGTCCCCTGATCCGGCCCACCGGCTGGACCCTCCCCCGGTGCCCCGGGGGAGGGCCTGTTCAGCCGCCCAGGTAGAGCTGGCCGACCTGAGGGTCCTCGAGGAGCTCCTGACCGGTGCCCTCGAAACGGACCTCGCCGGTGTCCAGCACGTACCCCCGGTCGGCGATCGCTAACCCTTTGGTCGCGTTCTGCTCGACGAGCACGATCGGCGTGCCGGTCGACGCGATCGTCCTGATGTTCTCGAAGACATCGTCGACCAGCGTGGGGGCCAGACCTGCGCTTGGCTCGTCCATCAGGATCAGGGCGGGGTCGCTCATCATCGCGCGGCCCATCGCCACCATCTGCCGCTGGCCGCCGCTCATGGTACCGACACGCTGATCGCTGCGCTCCTCGAGGATGGGGAACAGGTCGAAGACCGAGGCTAGGGCGTGGTCGAGCCGGTCCTCGCTCACCCAGGCGCCAAGCTCCAGGTTCTCCATCACCGTCAGCGATGGGAACACGTTGTCCAGCTGGGGGACATAGCACATGCCCTTGGCGACGATCTCGTTGGGGTCCAGCCCGGAGATGTCCTCCCCCTGGAACACGACGCGCCCCTCCCGGGGGTCCAGCAACCCGAAGATCGTCTTGATCAGGGTGGACTTGCCCGCCCCGTTGGGCCCGATGATGCAGATCGTCTCGTCCTGCTCGACGTGCATGTCGATGCCGTGGAGGATGTCAAGCTCCTCGGTGTACCCGGCGACCACGCCCTCGGTCTCGAGCACCGGCAGGGTCAGCCACCTCCGAGGTAGGCCTCGATCACGCGAGGGTCCTCCTGGATCTCCTCGGGGGTTCCCTCGGCCAGCTTGCGCCCCTCGGCCATGACCACCACACGTTCGCAGTGGGTCATCACCGTCTCCATGTCGTGCTCGACGAGGAGGATGGTGATCCCCATGTCCTCCCGGACGGCATGGATGCGCTCCATGAGCCGGTTGGCCAGGGTCGGGTTGACCCCGGCCATGGGCTCGTCCAACAGGAGCATCTTGGGCTCGAGCATCAAGGCGCGGGCCAGCTCCAACAGCTTGCGTTGACCCCCGGAGAGGGCGCCGGCGTACTCGTCCTCGAGGTGATCGAGATCGAAGTGGTCGAGCAGCGCGTCGGCCTGCTCGCCGATCTCGCGCTCCTGGCGGGCGATCCGGGGTCGAGCCAGGAAGGGGATGTAAGGGGCCCAAAGGTGCTCGCCGAGCTGGTCCTTGGGCGCCAGCATGACGTTCTCCCGGACGGTCATGCGGGCCAGGGTGCGGGTCAGCTGGAAGGTGC
>CAZBKU010000365.1:0-2396 GCA_964492585.1 uncultured Thermoplasmatales archaeon
TGAGCCTGTCAAGGTTTCAAGCAACAGCCTTCCCTCTGGCATGGGTCGACCACCACAGAGGGCGATCTGCACCCGTCGGTGGGCTGTTAAGGTGAAGGCAGACACAACGTGGCCAGCATCTCGTTCGTCCATGGGTCTAGCTTGTCTCTTGTAGGATGTATGGAGATGTACATCAGCAGGCGAGGCGCTCAGACGTCCTCTACGACAAAAGGTGCCCACGTCTCTTCATCATGGTCAGAACGTTAGCACCTTGACAACAGCATGCTTCAGCCGGATACCGTCCAGCGGCTCCCTTCTCTGGCCAGGATCTGGCCATCGACGGGGGCGACGGTGGGGTCGAACCCGGTGGCCTCGACGGCCGTGGCTCGATCGACGCTAGGGTGGATGTGGATCAATGCAAGGGTGTCAACCCCAGCTGTCTGGGCGATCTTGCCGGCATCGGCCGGGGTGGCGTGGCCGTGGGGGTGGGTCAGCTCCTCGCTGGTGTGCGAGGCCTCGTGGATCAGCAACGAGGCGCCCCGTGCTAGCTCGGTGGTCTCCTGGGATGGGGCCGTGTCTCCGCAGACGACGACGTCATCGAACCGGTACGAGAGGGTGGGGACCGAGTGGTCGGCCGGTGCCCATCGGGCCACCCCATCGCCGGCCGAGCCGTTCTCGATGGGCGTCCACCGGACCTCGAAGGGCGTGGTCACGCCCAGGGCCTCGATGGCGCCACGAGCGCGCTCGAGCGCGGGCGCGGGCCCATGGACGTCCAGCGCCCCCCGCTCCCCGGCGAACCGGAGGCAGTGGAGCAGACCGGGCAGAGCCCATAGGTGGTCGGGGTGCTCGTGGGTCAGGTAGATCCTCGAGAGCCCGGCGAGGCCGAACGTGGCCACCAACCCTTTGGTGGCCTCCCCGCCGGCATCCACCAGGATGGTCCCCTCGTCGGTCGCAAGGGCGATCGAGGTCCCGTGGGCGTCGGCCGTGGCCAGGGACCAGCCGCTTGCCAGGAAGCCGACCTGGTCGATGCTCATCGATAGCAGAACGGCGCTCGCCTAGTTAGATGTGGTCGTCGACCTCGTACCACGCAAGACCCATTCGGACGATAGAGTGGTCAAGCTTCAACCTTGACGGTCGAATGGTTCGAGCGTTTGTCGCCAGAGCTCGTTAGCTCTGGCCTGTTTCCTGGCGACCAAACCCAACACTCCCAGCGGGAACGAGAGGACACCGAGCAGGGTGATCGTCTGGTTCCACCATGGCTCCGCTTGGGGTTTGATCAACATCAGGCCCCCCGTACCGCCGAGCACGGCGGGGATCCACCACCAGCCACCACCGACCAGCCCGTAGAGGACCACGGCGCCTGCCGCCCAGAACAACCCCAGCATCAGGGGGGCACGCCCGAAGGGTAGGTCGCCTTCAGCGGCCCGCTGGGGTCGGCGGATCCGAGCCTTGGGCGCGCCCATGACGGCCTGGAACTCCTGGATCAGGCCGTCTAGTACGTTGTCGGCGCTCTGCCGGGCCCAGGCACCGAGGATCGGGGTGGCGTCGACGCCCAACCGCGTCCCTTCGTTGAACCGGCGGGCCCTGGCTGTGATGATGAACCCCAAGCTGGCTCCCTTCAGGGAGGGCTTGGTGGTCATCAAGAGGAGCCCGGGCCGGGCCCGGACGTCGCGTACCGTGAACCCAAGGTTCTCCCCTGCGGTGGCCAGGGCAGCCAGGGTCTTGGCAGGGGGCGCCCGGACCTCGCGGTCCTCACGGACGGTCACACGAGCCAGTCCCCTCCACCAGGCGAAAGGGTTTCGGTTCTGGGTCCCGTGGTGAACCTAGGTCCTCTGCCGGGACGACGTCGCTTCCAACAGGGCGCTAAGACTGTTATTGTCACGATAAAAAGACCACGAACAGAACACGAGAGCATGATGTCACATATGCCTGAAGATTCGAGAAAAAGAGATGTATAAGGATTATGGGGTGGTCCGGGTTAGGATCCATCGAAGTATATCCATGTGATCCTGTGGGTAGGCTCGGATACGAGAGGGCATCTGATCGATCGAAGCTGACGGGTGACCGGATCGATGTCAGCTTGGTGCGATCCCCTCCCTTGGGAACGATCATCCGGTGGACGTATCACGCTGGTTTGGGGGCAGATGGGGGTAGCGACGGCAACGATCCATCGCGGCTTCATCCCGGGAGGATTGCAAGGAGTTCTCGGAGACGTTCCACACCGAGAAACTTCCAAGAGAAGTGTCAGATGATCTATAGGGGGTTATCGACGAAACATCCATCGAGGATCGGATAAAACCTTGATCTTCCCGATTGTAGTGGGTTCCCTGTCCGGCGTGAGATGGCGGCGTGGGTTGACCGAACCCGTCCGGAAATCTTGAAGCTGGGCAGGCCGCTTGCAGACGCGTGTTCTCAGA
>CAZBKU010000366.1:0-2370 GCA_964492585.1 uncultured Thermoplasmatales archaeon
AGCGACATCCGCCGCCCAGGATCCCTTGCTCATGCCCGGGCTTCAAGAAGGTTTATCCTGCCCGCGGATGTCGGGACGCTTGGCAGCCATGAGACGGATCGTGGGAGGTCTCTTCCTGGGGGCCCTGCTGATCATCAGCGGGACCGGCGTCTTGGCACAATCACAGAGCACCATCCATCCACACCAGGATCTGCTCTACACGGACGTCCAGGAGATCGAGGACCTGGCACCCTTGGGGAGCTCGGGATACGCAGCCGCCACGCAAGGCGGGCTTGTCCTCTGGTGGGGCGACGGTCCGAGATCCGTGGTCACCAGGATGGACGAGCTCCCCTCCAACGCGGTCTGGTCCGTCGAGGCGACCGCCGACGATAGGCTCCTGGTCGGCACGGAGTTCGGTGCCGCCCTTGTCGATCCCTCAGGCCCTACCGTCGACATCCCCGAGGCCACCGGTGATGCTCAGACGACGCTCGAGAAGGCCGTGGTCGACGTCAGCGTGCTCGACGACGGGAGCTGGGCGCTGGTCGCCCGCGACGGTAACGTCTCCATCCGCGACCCAGACGGGACCTGGACAGCACATGGAGCGCCCGCCTCGAACCTTGAGACCACCGCCTTCTACGCAGGCGGGAACCACACGCTCGTCGGTGGCGAGAGGCAGGGCCTCCACCGGCTCACCGACCAAGGCAGCTGGGAGCAGGTGCGCCAGCTTCGCGAGACGGTGTCCGCCGTGGCGGTCTACCAAGACCGGATCTACCTCGGGATCGAGCGTGGCGGGATCACCGTCCTCGATCAGGCGGGGGACCCGGTCGAGGCCGACCTGCCCGAGCTGGTCTCCCCTGAGCGATCCAACCCGCTGACCATCCTGACCATGGAGGTCCACCAGGACGAGCTGTGGGCCGGGACCCCCCTTGGCTACGCCGTCTACCACGAACCCAGCGAAAGCTGGCGCGTGGTCGGACACGAGAAGCTCCATCACCGGTGGGTCCAAGCCATCCTTCCCGTAGCGTCCGAGGCCCACGGCGCCGACCACGACCAGGCTGCCGTCGGGACGCTGCAAGGGGTCGGTTGGCCTCGCTTCGACCAGGCGCCCGACACCTACGACATCCACACGACCCTCAACGGACCCGTGAGCAACCAGATGCGGGGCTTGGGCGTCAACGACGGTGAGCTCTGGGTGGCCACCCAGGAGGGGCTTGGCATCCACCTCACCGAGCACCGCACCTGGATCAACCTGGCCAGGGCCAACGGGATCCCCTTCGAGCGCCTGACCTCCGTCGACTTCGACGAGCAGCGTGGCGTGGCATGGATGTCGGCCCTGGGTGGCGCCGTGGGCCTCGATCTCGAAGAACGGACCTGGCACGTCGTCCAGGATCAAAGCCCGATCTCGGATCCGCCGAACACCTACTTCGATCTCGACGTCGACGGCCGGTACATCTGGATGCCGGAGTACTGGAACGGCCTGGTCCGCTACGACATCGAGGCCAACGAGACCGATCGCTTCAACATCGACGATGGGCTCCTTTCGCGCGCCCTGACCTGTTCCGAGCGCTGGAACGAGTTCCTCGTCGTCTGCGCCCAGGACGTGGTCCAGGCCTTCAACCTCTCCCTGGCCACCCCCCGGTCCCCCCTGGGCCCCTCCTACGATCTCTGCTCGGGGCCCCGGTGCGACAACTACCCGGCCGATAGCACGTTGACCGCCTTGGCCGACGGACCCCGGCTGTGGCTTGGGACCGTCGACGGTGGCGTCGTCCTCGTCGAACGGGACGCGGACGAGGGGGTGGCGGTCACGGGTCACTGGGACCCCGACGACGATCTGCCTGCCCACGAGGTCCGCTCCCTGGCACCTGCACCAGATGGGGTCTGGGCTGGCACGCTCGGGGGTCTTGCCCGCATCGACGCGACCGATGGGGTGACCGAGACCTGGGGCCGAGAGGACGGCCTGGATCACACCGCCGTCAACGGGCTTGCCCAGGTGGAGGACATCCTCTACATCTCCACGTTGTCGGGGCTCTACCGGTTGGACCTGGAGACCGACGAGCTCCTGCCGTTGCACGAGGCCGGGGGGGACTTCGAGCCCCCGGAGGCCACGCTCCGGTTCACCTTCCCACCGTCCGGCGCCACGCTCCACCGCCCGGTCAACATGACCGGCACGGTGATCGCGGCCGGCCAGGGCGTGGACCTGGTGGAGGTCCGGATCGACGATGGTCCGTGGGAGATCGCCAGCGGGACCTCCTCCTGGCGCTACCACCTGCCCATCGACGACCTCGACCCTGGACCACACAACGCCCACGTCCGAGCGGTCCGCGGCGGCGACACCCTGGTCGAGCGGAACCGGACCTTCGAGGTCGGGGAAGCCGGCGCCGAGGTCCAAGC
>CAZBKU010000367.1:0-2367 GCA_964492585.1 uncultured Thermoplasmatales archaeon
GTGGGCCCAGGTGAACCACGTCACCAACCCGATGCTCAAGAGACTTACACTGGCCCTCCTGGGCCTGGCCCTCCTCTCCGCGGGCTGCCTCGACGCCTCGACCGATGGGAACGACGAGCTCCAGCAGACCGACACCTCCGCCCAGGACGAGAGCGCCGATCAAGCGGACCGTGGGAGCCCCAACACGGCCCCGGTGGCATCCCTTGAGGCCAACCAAACGAGCGGGGAAGCTCCCCTCTCGGTCTCGTTCACGCTTGCCGGCTCTGACGAGGACGGTGACCCGCTTAACTGGACCTTCACCATCGACCAGGGCAGCCACGTATCCACGGGGAAAGAGCTTCCCACCACCGTCAAGCACACGTACACGAGGGCCGGGAACTACAGTGCTGTCCTGGCCGTCGACGACGGGACGGACACGGACGAGGCCACCGTGGTCATCACCGTCACCGCCGCCGACGCCGACGAGGACGGGACCAACGAGACCGACGAAAACGCCACGTCGCCCGCCGGTCCGGAGCCTGTCGTGATCCGCGGGAACGCGACGGTCGGCCACCCCGCCCACGTCCTCCACTGCTTCCGCGCCGGGATCGACGGCCAGTACCACGAGATCACGCCGGCCGGCGGCGGCTGGACCTACGCGCTCGAACCAGCCGATGCCTTCGCGGTCTACTGGTGGGGCGACGCCTTCATCGAGAGCGGCGAGGACAACGGGACCGTCCCGTCGGGCGCGACCCACGCGGAGGTGTGCATGACCGAGGGCAACGTGATGATGTCCTACACCTTGACGCTCTGGCAACCGGGACACCCCGAGGCGCCCGGTGCCTGACCCGCAAGAGCGAGCCGCCGGACCGTGGCGGCCGATGGTCGATGGCCTTCGGCCGGCCCCTACGTCCGGCACGTGGATCCGATGTGTCGACCCTGCCACCTCGCTCCGGCCAGATCGTATCTCTCCCATAGGGTCGCCCGAGGTCAGAACCCCAGCCTGATCCCCACCGAGACGCGCGCGACCAGCTACCATAGTGTAAAATTAATATACTACCCATACCCTTGTCGTGTAGGGCCCGGGGCTCAATCCAACGATTCTTCGGAGCATGCCTCCGACAGCCTCCCAACAGCCTCCCAATTTGTGGGGAAGGAGACCCGGGCCTCACCTTCACCTCCCTCACACCGTTGTCGAGCCATCGTCGGCGGGGACAACACCATCTCTATCCCTATCAGCGATGCCGGGGTAGATCGACGGCCGGCCCACCCCCCGAACGATCCACGGCCTTCAACCCACCAGGGCCCAGCCTGGCACGGGCGACAGCCAGAACCGCACGGCTGGGTGCCGCAGGGCAGAGCTGGTCAGCTACGTCTCCCGACCGTCATCAGGCAACGGCCGACGCCGGTCTCGGCGGGACCGCGCACTTGATGTCACCGTTCGGCGCGAACTCGCAGCAGTACCAGTTGCCATCGATCCAACGGTAGCAAACGAGATCGGCCTCCTCGGAGCCGAGGTCCTCGGCCAAGGTGGTACCAACGGCACCGGAGGCGACGATCGGCAAGCTCAGCGCCAGGAACAACGCGACGTATCCCATGTTCATCTCGAACACCACTGGCCATACGGCCGAAACCGCGAAAGGGGCCAGGAGCCTCGTTTCTTCTGGTTCCAAAGCTATCGTCCGCCAGAGCCGACCTCCGCAGGCGCCCGCCTGCCCAGCTAACCTACGGTTTGGTCCCGCCAGAAACTGCCAGGTCTAGAGCCCTGGAGGCGTCGGACGTGCCCAGGCCAACGGCGCACGAGATCATGGGGAGCCTCGCTCCGTCGGGACGATCCGGGGTCGTCGGACCGGACACCCCACCCCCGCGTCGCGCCTCCCGAAACCCGACCGGGCCAGGCGCCCCCGAAACACGGGTCGCCCCCTTCCCTGCAGAGCACCCAGGGGGCGATCTTCCTCGTCGGCCTGGTCGCCATCCACCGGGCTTACAACGCCGCCCCCCACGTGGGCGACCGAGCCCGGTCTCTCAAGCGCTCGGCGGCGGAGACCTTGACGGCACCCGTGGTCGATCGCCTGGATGCCTGGGAGGACCGGCAGGAGAAGAGCCTCGAGACAGTGCACACTTCCATGGACCGGTTCTCAGAGGCGATGGCGGAGTACGCCACCCACCTGCAGAGCCACACAGCCGCTGTCCAGGCGCTGGCCGCTGCCGCCGAGGACCTCCGGGACGCCGCCCGCGAAGACCCTGACGGGTCTGACCGCGGGGACGACCAGGGGGACGGGGGCGACCCGGGAGAGGAGTGACGGAAACGAACGGTATCGGGCCACATCGACATGGCAGGCGAAGGGGCGGTCGGCCAAGGGGCCGCAGGCCGGGATGACGCAGCGC
>CAZBKU010000368.1:0-2354 GCA_964492585.1 uncultured Thermoplasmatales archaeon
GACCGACGGTGCGCTGACCACCAAACAGGCGTTCCGTCAGGCTATCAAGGTCCTGATGGGGAAGCTCAAGGGCGTCGAGGACGCCCTGGACGATCTCTGATCGGTTCCGTGGGCGCCTCCCGGGCGCCACGTCTCTTCTCTTGCTCTTCAGTCCCCGTAGTCCCGGGTCTCCTGGACCGATCCATCCTGTCGATGGATGACCAGCTTGGACCCCTGGTTGGAGGCGATCTCGCGAGCCACCTCGACGGCCTCGGCCTTCGTGTCCAGGACGCGCGTGGCCCGGTCGGAGCCTTCCTTGACCACCGCCCAACCGTCGTCGCGGGCCATGACGTGTTGGACCGGTCCAGCGCCCCCGCGTTTCCCCTTGGGGATCGAGGACGCTACCGACGGCTGGGGGGCGTTGGCCGCTGGGGATCGACGGGTCTGGCCGAACCGGTCTCGGAAATCCTGGATATCATCCCGGACCTCGGCGGGGAGATCATCGAGCTTGTACCGGGGACCAGAGGCTTGCTTGGCCATGACCATCACCTAGCCGGGCGAGCACCACGGGTGCCTGGTCGGCTGGGATGTCATGATATCGCAAGCGTTAGCCTTTTTCGGTCCGTCGTTGACCCCTCAAGGGCCCGGGCGATCATGCCTCGACCGGCGTCTCGGGCGGGTTGAAGGACGTTAGACGGGGGGTCTTCCTTCTCCAAGCGGCGGGGGCGATCGCAGGGAGGAGAGGGAGGCCTGGCCCGTGCGGGCCAGGCCGTCCGCGGTGTTCCCCGGTGCTAGGTCATCGGTAGTTGTGGACCTCTTGGATCGTACCGTCGGTGCGGTGGATGACCAGGTGGGTCTCCCGGGACGTAGCGATCGGGCGGGCACGTTCGACGGCCGCCTCCTTGGTCTCGGAGACCCGCTCGGCCCTCTGGGACCCCTGGGCCACCACAGCCCACCGGTCCTCACGGGGGACCACGTGCAGCGGGACCCGCTCGTCCTGGCTGGGGTCCATCTGCTCGGCGGCCAAGCGGACCCGGTCCGCGAAGGACTGCGTACGGTCCTTGAGCGTCTGCTGGAGGTCCTTGGGGATCTCGGAGAGCCGCTCCATGGCGTCTTCGGTAGAGGGGACCATCTGTATCGACCAAGGCGGAATGTGACGAGCCACAAGGTCAAGGTTCTCTCAGGCGCGTCGAAGGGTTCGGGCGTCGTCAACGGGCGTCGGAGGGCCCGAAGCTCTGGACGTGTTCGATGATGTCCTGATCGTCGTGGACGATGAGGACCCCCTGGTTGATCTGGGCTTCGCTGAGGCCGACCTGGAGGGCAGCCTGACGACTGCTGAAGATCCGTTCGACATCGGAGGCATCCTCCCGTTCCACCGCCCATCCGGCCCCGTAGGGCCGGACGTGGAACCGACGGCTCTCCTCGCCCGGGAGATCTTGCTCGGCCCGGCGAGGAGGGACCACGGTCCGGGCGATCTGGCGGGTGGTCTCCCGGACGTCGTCGGCCAGTTCGCTGGTCCTGTCCCGGACGTCGCCCGGGATCGTCTTCAAGCGTTCCAGGGCGCGTCGGGTGGTTTCAGGGGGGGCCATCTACCACTAACTTGGCCTCACGTCCTTCAAAAGCGTTCTCTCAGGATGCTCGAAAGATCCCCGTGTCTCTCCGCGGGGCACATCCGGACGGTTCATATGGGCGGGAGGGCGCTTCTACGCCGTGCACGACGCTTCGACGACGTGGACCGATGCGGTCCTCGACCTCTCCCTGGGCCTTGGGACCTGGCCCGAGCTCGGCCTGGCCTTCCTCCTGGGTAGCTTCGTCGTGGCCACCCTCTCAGACCTCAAACGCCTGTCGGCCCAGCGGGAGTTCCTTGAGGTCTGGGTCCTCTTCACGCTGGGTGCTCTCGCCTACCAGGTCTGGGTCTCCTGGGCCGACGGCTGGCACCTGTGGCAGGTCGTGGCCATCAAGTGGGGGCTGATCGTGGTCCTGGGGGTCCTCAGCTGGCAGAAGGTCGGCCCGATCTTCCGGCTAGCACGGGCCGACGTGTTCGCCTGCATGGCCGCCGCCGCGCTTCTGCCACCTCTGCTTGTCCTGGCCTTCTGGGCGCTGCTCAAGCTCGTCGCGCTCGGGCTCAAGCCCATCTTGGCCCGCGGACGCCCTTACTGGCCGTTCATGCCGGTGGTGACCGTGGCCGTGATCGTCACCCTGGTCGCTGGGCGCTTCTTCGGTGGAGGCTAGCCATGCAACGCCTCATCCCGTCAGCTTGAAGTAGGGTGATGTGATACCCGCGACCCCAGGCCCACCCTGATGCGGAGGTCGCCAAGCCTGGCCAACGGCGCAGCGTTGAGGGCGCTGTCCTGTAGAGGTTCGCAGGTTCAAAT
>CAZBKU010000369.1:0-2337 GCA_964492585.1 uncultured Thermoplasmatales archaeon
CTGGGGGTCCGGCAGGTCGGGGACCTGGCCGGGGCCGACCCCGATGCCCTCTACGAACGCTTGGGCGAGCTGGATGGCAGACCCCACGACCCCTGCGTCCGTGACGTCCTGGCGGCCGCCATCGCCTACGCGCAGGACGGGACCGTCAAGCCGTGGTGGCACTTCACCAAGCTCCGCAAGCGAGCGGCGGGCGACCAGGCCGACGCGGCTCGACCTTGACCCTGCTTCGGTTCCACCTTACCCCCGGTGCGCCTCCCGCACAGGTGATTAAGGTCAGGCTTAACTATATGGCTGAGGTCTTGGTTCGCCGGCCGTGGCCAGCCAGCATCCTCCGACCGGCGAGCCCGAGGCCCTTGCGTCCACGCGCCGAGCCTTGTCCAGTCCGGCCCTCTGCCAGGTCTTCCAGGTCCTGGCCGGCGGCACCGGCAGCCCCTCGGCCCTGGCCAACGCCCTGACCAAGTCCAAGCACGCCGTCAGCCTCCAGCTCGCCCAGCTCAGGGAGGCCAGGCTGATCCAGGAGACCCCGCACCCATCCGGTGATGCCCGGCGCAAGCGGTACGTCCCGAGCTGGCATCGGATCGGACAGATCTTCGCTCACGACCACCGGATCGAGATCGACCTCTTCTTCGACCACCTGCTGGCCGACGGGGAGGGCGGGTCTCCGAGGACCCCGCCCGACAGGCTGGTCGTCTCCGGGACCGGACACCTGCTGGCCGTGGGTCAACGTGCTCTCGACCGACGACCGGACGACGAGGCCATCGATCAGGCCGACCAGGCGATCCAGGCGACGGTCTGGGGGTTCCAGCACTTCTTCGAGGCCTACCTGGCCGCCAGGACATACCCCACCCTCCGGGAGTACCTTCGGGGGGCCTACCAGGAGCTGGTCCGCTATGCTGACGAGCTGCCCGAGGGCCCGGCCCTGACCCGGTTCATGGCCTTCCAGGCCCGGGTGTTCGACGACGGTCAGGGCGTCGGCGAGCTCCTGGACCGGGCCCTGGAAGACGCCGGTGGCCCGCCAGCCAGCGCGGTGGCAGAGCGCCCTGCCCCGGACATGCTCCGGAGCTTCGAACCGATCGGCCACGAGACCGCCGACGGTGCCTACGTCCTCCAGCAGGGCGCCCAGGCGATCATCCAGCAGGGCCTCCCCATCCAGGTCCATCGTTCCTATGTCCACAGGGCCGAGCAAGGCTGAGCGGTGGCGGGTACGGCGAAAGCCTTAGGACCGGCCGGCCCTCCTCTGGCCCTCGATGCCCGGCCGCCCCGACCAGGCCTCCGAGATCGAGGAGACCCTTGAGGAGCTTGGGGACCGGCTGGTCCACGACTTGACCACGCTCTTCGACCACACCGACGTGGCCGCCAAGGTCGAGGACGATCGGGACCTGCGCCTGACCGTCCAGGGGCCCGAGGGTCGCCTGGCCATCACCTGGCCGCCGACCGAGGGCCTGATCGAGGCAGAGGGCCGGCTCGGGGCCCACGCCAGGATCGCGTTGGAGCTCAACCTGGCCGCCCAGGCCCCTCGGGAGTTCTGGGACAACCACCGTCCGGTCCGGGACGAGCGCCAAGCTCACATCTTCGACCGGCTCCGGTTCTACCTCGAGGACTCCCTGGCCGAGGGCGGCTACTACGACCCGATCCTCGTCGAGGAGAGAGGCCCGGCCCTGCTGGTCTTCTGCGACGACGAGTACTGCCTGGTCAGCGCCTCGGGCGAGCACCGGGGAAGCGGGATCCTCCAGTGGAAGGTCAAGCGGCTGTTGGCCTACGCTCTGACCGATGCCGATGAAGCGTTCGATCGCTAAGGGGGCCTCAGGCTCGTGGTTGGGCACATCCACGATGTAGAACGGGAAGGTGATGGCCCCGGACGCGGGCGGCCCCTGTGGGGAGGTCGGTCAGTCAGCCCCGGCGTCCTCTTTCACGTACGGGAGGTAGGCCCGCCACAGCCAGGCGCAGGTCTCGCTCTCCTCGAGGTGCTCTAGGAAGGAGAGCCCGGGGTCGGGGAGGACCTTCCCGCAGTACTCGCAGGTGTGCGGGTCGTAACCGCTCTCGCCCTCGTCCTCGGAGGCCTGCTCGGTCTCGGCCGTGGCCACGGCCGGGCTTAAGTCGCCCAGTACTTGAACCTTCTCTCCGGGGGTCGGGCGGTTCCCGGATCCAGGCCCAACCCGAAAAGCCCATCCCGCGGCCGGTGGCTGGCCGACCGATGCCCATCACCGCCCACCTGATCTCACGGTTCCTGCACATCGCGGCCGCCATCCTCTGGGTCGGCAACCTGGGTGCGCTGGCCGGCGTGATCCTGCCTGCAGCGCGGACCAAGGGCGAGCACGCGCCCAACCTGGGACCGAT
>CAZBKU010000370.1:0-2310 GCA_964492585.1 uncultured Thermoplasmatales archaeon
ACCCGTCCGGAAATCTTGAAGCTGGGCAGGCCGCTTGCAGACGCGTGTTCTCAGACCGGATCGCCACGGTCCCCGCCTCGGGGACGGTCGCCCTGGCCGACAAGGTCAAGCAGATGCGCCGACAGGGCAAGCGCATCATCGACCTCTCCGTCGGCCAACCGGACTTCCCTACCCCGACCCACATCGTCGCTGCCGCCAAGAAGGCCCTGGACGATGGGAAGACCGGGTACGGGCCAAGCCTCGGCATCCCGGAGCTCCGGGAAGCCGTCGCAGATCGCCACACCAAGCGCAGGGACACGCCGGTGGCCGTGGACAACGTCCTGGTCACGCCGGCCAAGCACGCGCTTTTGACCTTCTTCCTCACCGTCCTGGACCCCGGCGACGAGGTCATCATCCCGACCCCAGCCTGGGTCTCGTACGCCCCCCAGGTCCTCATGTGTGGGGCCCGGCCCGTCGAGGTTCCAACCCACCCGGCCGGGGCCCTGGACCTGGACGCGATGGATGAGGCGATCACCGACGACACCAGGGCCATCGTGATCAACTCCCCCAGCAACCCCACCGGCGCCGTCCTCTCCCCCGGTGACGTGCAGGGGGCCTTGGACCTGGCCCAGGACCACGGGTGCTGGCTCCTCTCCGACGAGATCTACTCTGAGCTGACCTACGATGACACCGAAGCTCCGAGCCCGGCCGCGCTCCAGGACAGCCTGGACGGCGTGGCCATCGTCGACGGGGTCTCCAAGAGCTACGCCATGACCGGCTGGCGGATCGGCTGGCTGATCGGGCCCGAGGCGTTGATCGAGAACGCCACCAAGGTCCAGCAGCACTCGGTCACCCATCCCACCCTGTTCGCCCAGTACGGTGCGGTCCAAGCGCTGATCGGGGACCAGACCCCCGTCGACGAGATGCGGCAAGCCTTCAACCAGCGCCGCCGGTTGATGGTCGACGGGCTCACCGACCTCGGCGCCACCTTCCCAGAACCCCGGGGCGCCTTCTACCTCTTCCCGACGTTCCCCGGCTTCGACAGCGGCCACGGGCTGGCCAACCGGCTCCTCGACGAGGCCGGCATCGCGGCCACCCCTGGCGAAGCCTTCGGGGCCGCCGGGGACGGCCACGTGCGGTTGAGCTACGCGGCCAGCCAAGCCGACCTCGAGGCCGCCTTGGACGGGTTCGCCACGGTCGTCGAGGCCCGGGAGGCCTAGGCTCGTGCCCCATGACGTTCCGCCGGCGGTCCAGGATGTCCGGTTGAACGATGCCAAGGCCGCGGCTCCCTTGGTGGACGCTTGGGCCGACAGCGGCGGGTTCGTGACCACCAAGGTCGCCACGGCGGCCAGGATCGTCGCCCGGATGCTCGAACCGGACACCCAGCTCCTCTTGTCGTTCCCGGCAGCCCCCATGGCGACCGGGATGCGCGGCCTGATCACCGACCTCGTCCGCGAGGGCCACGTGGACGCGATCCTCACCACGTGCGGTACCCTCGACCACGACATCGCCCGGACCGTGGCCACCTACCGCCAGGGCGCCTTCGAGCTCGACGACGAAACCGTCGCCGAGCGCGGGTTCCACCGGCTGGGCAGCGTGCTCGTCCCCGAAGCTAGCTACGGCCCGCTGATCGAGGACGTCGTCCGGCCGATCCTCAAGCAGGAAGGCTGGGAGGACGCTCGCGTCTCCGGCGTGGAGCTGTGCCGGGTCCTGGGCCGCCACCTGGCCGACCACGAGGGGGACGAGGGATCCCTTTTGGCGGCCTGTTACGAGGCCGAGGTGCCTGTCTTCGTCCCCGGCATGACCGACGGGTCGGTGGGCTCCCAGCTCTGGTCCTGGTACGAGACCCATCGCGGCTTCCAGCTGGACCTGCTCGCCGACGAGCACCAGCTCTCCGAGCAGATCGACGAGGGAGATCGCCTGGGCGCCATCATGGTCGGGGGAGGGATCAGCAAGCACCACACCATCTGGTGGGCCCAGTTCCGCGACGGCCTCGACGACGCGGTCTACATCACCACGGCCCCGGAGCACGACGGGTCCCTTTCAGGGGCCAGGATGCGCGAAGCGATCTCCTGGCACAAGATGAAACCCGACGCCGGGCACGTGACGGTCGAGGGCGATGCCACGGTCTTGCTCCCGCTGGTCCTAGGGGCAGCGTTGGGTGATCGTTAAGCCATCGCCCGAGAGCGGACGGCCGGAGGCCGTCCAGATCGAAGGAGACGCCACGGTGTTGCTGCCTCTTGTGTTGGGAGCGGCGCTGGCGGATCGTTGAGGGCGTCTCCCTCAAGCGCACGAGCCAGGCCTCTGGAGCAAGGCTCGTGCGGCTCGAGG
>CAZBKU010000371.1:0-2301 GCA_964492585.1 uncultured Thermoplasmatales archaeon
TGGGACTCGGCGGCCTCCTCTTCCTCCTCGTCCTCGACGACGACCGTCTTGGTCTTGGGCGCGCCATCGGGCGTGACCGTCCGGGAGAGCTCGGCCAGCGGGTGACCCTTGGCCTCCAGGTTGAAGGCCTTGTACCAGCCGAAGGGAGCCCGACGGGTCTCGTAACCCTCCTGCTGGAGGCGGGTCTCGAGCTTGCGCGTGGTCTCGGCGGCCATCTTGGGCGGTGCCAGGTCGTCGGAGAGGTGGGCGTACGGGTAGACGAACACCTTGTCGACCTTGACCTGGTCGGCGTGGTTCTTGATCTCCTTGAGGGCGTTCTCGACCACGCCGTCGGGGTCGGCCTCGTCGCCGGACTCGATGCTGCAGAAAGCTACCAGCGCATCGGTGAGCTCGTTGGTCTCACCGGTGTCGTCGAGGTCCTCGGCCAGGTTCTTGATGGCCTTCTTCGCCTCGAAGCTGATGCGGTCGGCGTGGATGAGGAGCAGCCGCATTCGCCGAGCCAGACCCGTCCTCCTACTTAAGACTAGAGGGGGGACCCTTCGAACTAGGCGTTGCTGGGCCCACTAGACGTACGAACGAGCAGGCCGCGGTCCTGCAACCGAACGTTTGCGTGGTCCTTTCGCCGTTCGCCGTGCGGTCGCTGGTCGAGCCCGGCGGGGCCCGCCAGGAGAGCCGTCAGGTTTTAGGCCGGGACCGTGCTGGCCCTCCGATGGGCCTCGACCGGTTCGAACGGGTCACCCGCAACGCAGCCGAGATCGTCACCGAGGAGGAGCTCGAGCAACTGCTCGACGAGACGGACCGTCCGACGGCCTACATCGGGTTCGAGCCCTCGGGCACGGCCCACCTCGGTTGGAAGGTCTGCGCCAACAAGCTCCGCGATCTCCAGGATGCGGGCTTCGAGGTCACCGTGCTCTTGGCCGACTGGCATGCCCAGATCAACGACAAGCTCGGTGGCGATCTGGAGCGCATCCAGGCCTGCGCGACCTACATGGAAGAGGCCTTCAAGGCCTTGGGTGTCGCCGAGGACACGACGTTCACCTACGCCTCCGAGTGGGTGGGCGACCCCGACTACTGGGCCATGGTGCTGCGCGTGGCCAAGAGCACGACCCTGAACCGGATCAAGCGCTCGATGACCATCATGGGGCGCCAGGCCGACGACGCCGACCTCGACTACGGCAAGACGATTTACCCCGCCATGCAGGTGGCCGACATCTACTACGGCGGGTTCGATCTCGCCTACGGCGGCCTCGATCAGCGCTCAGCCCATATGCTAGCCCGCGATGTGGCCTCCAAGCTGGACCTCGATCCCCCTGTGGCCCTGCACACGCCGCTGGTCCCTGCGCTCACCGAGGAGGGCGGACGCATGGACCCGGTGGCCGGCAAGATGAGCAAGTCCAAGCCCGAGAGCGGGGTCTTCCTCCACGACTCAGCCGACGAGGTCCGCGGGAAGCTCAACTCGGCCTTCTGCCCGGCCGAGGAGGTCGAGGGCAACCCGGTGCTGGAGCTGCTTCGCCACGTGGTCATGCCCGACCTGGGCGAGCTCCATATCGACCGGCCTGAGAAGTTCGGTGGCCCGCTTCACTTCGAGTCATTCGGAGAGGTGGCCAAGAGCTTCGGCAGCGGCGAGTTGCACCCCCTGGATCTCAAGAACGCGACCGCCGACGCGCTGATCGAGATCCTCGATGGGGTGCGCGCCTACTTCGACGAGAACCCCAAGGGCTTGAAGGCCCTCGACCGGGCGCTCAACGAGGACTGACGGCCGGGCGGGGGAGTTCCACCAAGCCTATGGCCCCCCGGTCCCTCCCTCTCGCGTGGACTTGCGCGAGCTGTTGACCGAACCCCGAGAGGTCACACGCTGGGGCATCGCCCTGGCCAGCGTGGTGCTCGTCCTGCTGGCGGTCCTGGTCGACCGGTTCATTTTTGGCTGACGGTCGGTTGCTGGACCGTGGCCCCGGTCAAGCGTCTGGCCGCCCTCCCTCTGACCTTCCTGGCCTACGCTATCGGTTGGTGGGGTATCGCCCAGGGAGAGGGGGTCGTCGGCGCGATCCTCCCCTTCCTCTGGATCGCTGCCTACTTCGGGGTGTTCTGGGGCGGGTGGCTGGCAATCCCGCTGCTGGGTGTCGGAGCCACGTTCTTGCAGCCGTTCCTGCCCGACGCGTGGCGCAGCCCGATCAAGGCCACGTTCGTCGGCTGGCTGCTGGCCTGGCTGGGTGTCCTGATCGCCCTGGTCTGGTTGGGACCCCCGCCCGGCTTCCGAGCGGTCCCCCTGTGACCACCCGAGGCTAGCGTCCAGCTGCAGCC
>CAZBKU010000372.1:0-2286 GCA_964492585.1 uncultured Thermoplasmatales archaeon
ATCGGCGACGGCAGCGGCTGCGGTGGGCCAACTGCACCTGGGCGAAACGATCTATCGATGGGACGGTGACCCCTTCACCCTCCAGGGCCGCGGCATCCTTGAGCTCTGGTCCCCAGCCGACCCCAGCCTCGGTGACCCGCCGGAGCGCGCGGCAGACGAGCGGGGACCCGCCATCCTCCCCGGGGAGGGGCTCGAGGTCCACGCCACGCCCGGCCTCCAGGTCCAGGAGGACACCGCCGGATCGGGGGTGTGGCCCGGTGCCCTGGCCGCTGCTGGCGTGCTGGTCGTCGCGGGCGCCGCCGTGGGGCTGCGGGAACCGGTCCAGCGCCTGATAGCCGGTTGGACTGTACGACGTCGCGAGGAACGGGTCACGCGGTGGCTTCGGACCGGTGATCGGCTCTTCCAGGCCCGCGAGTTCGAGGACGCGATGAGCTGGTACCAACGCATCATCCAGGCCTACCCCAACAGCCTGGAGGGCTGGAACTCCGTGGCCACATGCTACGAGGAACTCGGGGAGCCGAGCGACGCCTGTCAGGCCTACCTGGAGACCTTGGACCTGATGGCTGACGATGACCCGCACCTGATAGCCAGGGCCGCCCTGGCCGCCTGGAGAGCCGGTGACACCGAGCAGGCCGTTTCCCTGGTGAAGGATCTCATCGCCATCGATCCAGAGATGGCCAGGGCGCGGGTCGATAGCCCGGGCTTCGCCGCTCTCAGGCAGGACCACCGGATCCAGGACTTGTTGCGGGGGGAGGACCAGGACGTGAGCTCCTCCTACGCCTGAGTGGACCCTGAGCCGGAGGGGGGCCTGGGTCGGTCTCAGCCTGGGTTCGGGGTCGTGGCCTGACCCGGGCGCGGCTGCGGGAGCGGGCGTGCCACGGCGGACCATGCAACCTCGAACAATCAAGTTTATACTACTGTTGCATCTCGGGGCTCAAGGAAGGCCTTGGCGGGCCGACATCACGGAGGGCGGAGAACGATGACAGGAGAGGAACCATCAGGGGAGGGGGACGACCATCCGGCGCTTGAGCAACCGATCCGTCGTCAGATCTACCAGAAGATCGGCAAGGAACCAGGCATCAACTGGAACCAGCTTCAGCGCGCGCTGGGCATCTCCACAGGCGTCCTCATGCACCACATCTCCCGGTTGGAAGAGGAGGAACTTATCGTCCGGCTCGGGGGTGACGACGAGCGCGAGATCCTCCATTTCCACGCCGACGACGCCTCTCTGGCTGCAGACGAGAGCACCCGGATGCTCTTCGGCAGCGGGGCGACACGTCGTGTGGCGCTCTTGATCCTCGAGACGCCGGGGATCACGCCCGAGGCGCTGTCCGACGCGATCGGTATCGGGGTCCCCGGTGTCCAGTACCACCTGAGGAAACTGGAAGGCCGCGGCCTGGTCCACGAACGCTCCAACGAGGGCAAGGAGGTCTACGAGCCGACGAGATCGCTGGAGGCCTGGGCTGAGGACGTGGGTCACGCCTTCGATCTTAGATAGGGGATATCCATCGGAGATAGAGAAAGGACCACTATGCCAGTTGCCTGGTGCCCGGTCTCCTTTTCGTGTCCGCGTCCAGGGACAGACCACGACCACGGGCTCCCTTGGTTCCAGGCATCGTCACAGGAGGCCCCCCGTCGGCCTGCATGCAGGGATCGCACGTGCTCGCAGACCTATGGCTCGTCGACCAGGAAGATGGCCTCGCGCCTGAGGCGCTGCAGGTGTTCGGTGGAGAGGCCGTGGACCTCCTGGGCTCGAAGGTCCAGCTGTGCCAGGTCGTGGATGGTGACGATGTCCACGGCACGAAGCTTGCGCGCCGCCGACGGGCCAAGGCCGGGGACCCTCTCCAGGCGCGAGGGATCCTTGCGAACGTCGAGCAGGCGCTGGGCGTTCTCGCGAAGCGTGGTGAGGTTCTCGGACGACAGACCCCGTACCGTGGTCTTACGCAGGTCCAGGCCGGCCAGGTCGGCGATGGTCTTGACGCCGGCCGCGACGAGCTTGGCTGCGGCCGACGGGCCGATGCCCTTGACGTCCTCGAGTCCCATGGGTGCCCGACACCCGGCGAGTGGTTCAATCTTTCGCGCCGGTCCTGCCGACCGACTCGTGTTCTTGCCTTGGTCGACGCGATCGGCCCTTGCCTGGGGCCGGTCGCTGGGCCCGCGGTACCGGGATCATCTAGTGTCCTGAGCGGCCGATGGGCGTCGCTACCCCTCCACGCCACCGGACCACTTTTGTAGTGCAAGCTTCTTGCTCAAGTCAGCTTGAGTAAACTAAAGGTGACTTGAGGA
>CAZBKU010000373.1:0-2279 GCA_964492585.1 uncultured Thermoplasmatales archaeon
TACAGGGGCATGAACCGGGCGATCAGGTAGACGCCGGCCTTGACCATGGTGGCCGCGTGGATGAGGGCCGAGACGGTGGTGGGGCCCTCCATGGCGTCCGGGAGCCAGACGTGGAGGGGGAACTGGGCTGACTTGCCCACCGCACCGACGAACAGGCACAGCAGAGCCAGGCCCAGGGTGTTGGGGCTGGCGCTGGCCACGGCCGAGATGTTCTCCTCGGCCAGGATGACCTCCAGGTCCAGCACGAAGGCTTGGCCGGTGACGTCGCCGAAGGTGACGGCGAGAACGGCCAGGCCAAGCAGGAAGAACACGTCGCCGACGCGGGTGGTCAGGAAGGCTTTCTGGGCGGCCGCCGAGGCGCTGGGCTTGGCGTACCAGTACCCGATGAGCAGGTACGAGCACAGGCCCATGATCTCCCAGAAGATGAACATCATGAGCAGGTTGCTGCCCAGCACGAAGCCGAGCATGCCTGCGACGAACAGGGCCAGGGCGGCGTAGTAGCGCTGGCGCCCGTCGATGTGGATGTGGCTGCCGTCGTCGAGGTGGTAGCCCTCCTTCTCGGGGCGCATGTAGCCCAGGGAGTAGAGGGCGATGCCGGTGGTCAGGATCCCGACCGGGACCAGCAGGAAGGCGGTCAGGTTGTCGACGTAGACCCCCATGTCGAACACGTAGTTGCCGGCCTCGAGCCAGGCTTGGCCGAGGGTGTCCTGGAGCGTCCAGATGAACGCCTCGGAGACCTGGAAGGCCTCACGGTGGTGCTGCCAGATGTCCCAGCCGACCAGCAGCGAGAGGACACCGCTGGCGGCGATGGCCAGGAAGGCCAGCCAGCCGCCGCGCTCGGGCGCCCAGCGCCCGAAGAGGGCGATCAGGGCGAAAGCGGCCAGAGGCAGTGCCGGGATCAGCCATGCGAGATCCAGTGCCATTCGGTCATCCCCTCAGTAGGTTGGCTTCTGTCACGTCGACGGTGCCATTGAGACGGTACAGGTTGACGAAGATCGCCAGGCCCACGGCGGCCTCGGCCGCCGCGATGGCGATGCTGAACAGGGCGAAGATGTACCCGTCCTGCGCCCCGAAGGCGCTGGAGAAGGCGACCAGGTTGATGTTGGCCGCGTTGAGCATCAACTCGACGCTGATGAGGATCATGATGGCGTTCCTCCTGGTCATGATGCCCCAGGTGCCCACGGCGAAGAGCACGCCGGAGAGGGCCACGTACCACCAGGTCTGGAGCTCGAAGGCCATCAGGGGAACCCTCCGTCGTCCTTGATGGCGATGGCGATCCCGCCGACCAGGGCGATCAGCAGGAGGAGGGACAGGGCCTCGAAGGGCACGACCCACGTCTCGAACAACCCTGCGGCGAGGGCGCTGAGGTTCTCGGTGCCCTCAGGCGTCGCACCGAAGGTGTCCTGGAAGATGCCTCGGCCGCGGACGTCCCAGGCTTGGACGGAGATGAGCGCGCCCAGGAAGATGGCCACGATCAGATGCACGTCGGCCTTGGAGATGATCGCCATTCACGCTGCCTCCTTGGTGTCGTCGTCGGTCTCATCGGGCTCTTCGGCGTTCTCGTCGACCTCCACGGCACCTGGCTCGTCGGAGGCCTCGTCGGTGGCGGCCTCCTCTGGCTCGGGCTCGGGGCCATCCTCGCCGATGGGCTCGTCGGGTTCTTCGGCCTCGTCAGCAGCGGGCTCGGCGTCCACGTCCTCCTCGGGGCTGCGGACCTCGGCCTCGGCGTCGGCCACGGTCTCGACGTCCTCGGGGACCTCGTCCATGGCCTCGACGTCCATGCCCCTGGGGGCTTCGACGCCGAGCACGGAGAGCGGGGTGCGGTCCTCGGCGAAGCCCTCGGTGGGCTCGGTCGGGGTCGTGAGCATCACGGCGAACAGGAAGAGGGTGATGACCGCGCCGACGTAGACGAGGATCTGGATGGCCGCCAGGAACTCGGCGCCCAGCGTCAGGTAGATGCCGGCCACGGCGCCCAGGGTCAGGGCTAGGTAGACCAGGGCGTGGACCAGCTCGTCGGAGCTGAGGGCCTTGATCGACCCGATCAGGATGATGAGCGCCAAGATGAGGAACAGGATCTCAGTGAGCAGGCTGGTTCCCTCCTAGTGTTCAGAGGCCCCCCTCGGCCTTCTTCTGGCCCTCGAGGATGAGCTCGGACTCGGTCTTGGAGATCTCGATCGGGTCGTAGTCCAGCTTGGTCCGGTCGGTCCTCGACGTCCGGAACTCGGGCGTCAGGAAGATCGCGTCGGTCGGGCAGACCTCCTCGCAGAGGCCGCAGTACA
>CAZBKU010000374.1:0-676 GCA_964492585.1 uncultured Thermoplasmatales archaeon
CACCGCGCGGGTCTTCCAAGCCAACATCGGGGAGGAGGACGGGCCCGAGGAGTCGATCTACGCGGTCGGGTTCGATACCAGCACCGGCATCGGGGGGCCACGCAACCTGGTCGCCGGTCACTTCGAGCCCCGGGGAGACGAGATCGTCATCAGTCAAGCCCTGGTGGACGCCACCGGCATCTGGCTCGGGGACGAGGTCCACTTCTCGGAGCGCTCGTGGACGGTGGTGGGCGTGGCGGAGATGAAGACCGTCTCCATGTTCTCCTACGCCTTCATCGACAGTGACACAGCACGCGAGGCCTACCACATGGAAGGCCTGGCCAACAACTACCTCATCCAGGTCCAGCCAGGCGAGGACCCGGCTGCGGTAGCTGTCCTCATCGAGGACCGCACCGACGATGTCACGGCCCGCGAGGCCTCGGCGTTCGCCTCCAAGAGCAGCGAGTCGATCGTCGAGCTGTTCGTGCCCATCCTGGCATCGATCACCGGCATCGGGTTCCTGATCGCCGGAGCGGTCATCTCGATCACCAGCTGGAGCGCGGTCAACGAGCGCCTCTCCGAGTTCGGCGTGCTCAAGGCCATCGGCGCCGAGAACCGGTACATCTACCGAATCGTGATCACCCAGTCGGCCTTCAGCTCCATCGTGGGCTTCCTTGTCGGCGTGCGCTACTACGTC
>CAZBKU010000374.1:686-2257 GCA_964492585.1 uncultured Thermoplasmatales archaeon
CTCTACCTGGGCACCTCGCGCGTGCTCCACGACCTGATGCCCCAGGTCATGTTCTCCGACGAGCCCTCCCAGATGGCTCTGATCTTCGCCGGCATCCTCGTCATGGGGGTCCTGGCCAGCTACCTGCCGGTCCGCCGGATCGCCAGGATCGACCCGGCCGACGTCTTCCGGGGGGTGTGATCGTGGCCTTCGACCCCGGGCAGATCCTGCTGGAAGCGCGCGGGTTGCGCAAGCAGTTCGGTGAGGGGCACGCGGCCGTGGTCGCCGTGGACGATGTCTCCATGCAACTGCGCCGGGGCGAAGTCGTGATGGTGATGGGGCCCTCGGGCTCGGGGAAGACGACGCTCTTGACCATGCTGGGCCTGCTGCTCAGCCCGGACGAGGGATCGGTCGAGCTCCGGGGGGAGGAGGTTACGGGCTTACCCGAGCGTAAGCTGCCGCGGATCCGCCGCGAGCACCTGGGGTTCGTGTTCCAGGATTTCCTGCTGCTCCCGGCGCTCACGGCCAGCGAGAACGTCCAGGTGGCCGCCAACATCGCCGGCCACAAGGGCGGTGAGGGGCGCGAGATGGCCGAGGCCCTGCTGACCGAGCTGGGCCTGGAGCCACGGATGCACGATCTGCCCAAGAACCTCAGCGGAGGTGAGAAGCAGCGGGTCGCCCTGGCGCGGGCGCTGGTGAACCAGCCGCCGATCCTGCTGGCCGACGAGCCCACGGCCAACCTCGACTCCGAGTCCGGGCGGAAGGTCTCCGAGGTGTTCAGGTCGATCGCCCGGGATCGCGGCTGCGGGGTGCTCATGGTCAGCCACGACGAGCGGGTCTGCCCGTACACCGACACGATGTACATGCTCGAGGACGGGCGGATCACCGAGGTCATCGACATGCACGAGGCGTGATAGATGGCGCCCTGGGGGGTCCGGGCGGCCTCTGCTGACCGCGGCGGTGGGCCGGCGGGTTCCGGAACAGAGAAGGGCCGCGTGCCCACATGGAAGGGCATGGCTCTGCCGTGGATCCTGCCGGATGTGCTCGAGGCCCTGCGCATCGGGTTCGGGTTCCTGTGGACCGCCGGTTGGGGCATCATCATGGGCCTGGTCATCACCAGCTGGGTCCAGGTCTACGTCTCCAAGGAGCGCATGGCCAAGATCCTGGGCGAGGAGCGGCTCGGGAGCCTGGTCAAGGCCACCGGTTTCGGCGCGGCCTCCAGCGGCTGCAGCTTCGGCGCGACCGCCATCGGCAAGGGTCTGTTCAAGAAGGGGGCCCACCCGGTGAACGTGCTGGCGTTCATGTTCGCCAGCACGAACCTCATCGTCGAGCTGGGCTTGATGATCTGGCTCCTTCTGGGCTGGGAGTTCCTCGTGGCCGAGCTGCTTGGCGGCCTCGTGCTCATCGGGATCATGGCGCTGCTCGTCCACTGGACCCTGCCCGAGGATCTGTGGGCCAAGGCTCGGGAGGCGATACGGAAGCGCGACGCGGCAGGTGGCGTGACCGAGGACCCGACGTGTGGCATGGAGGGCAGCGCGGAGCACACCGTCGAGGTGAACGGCGAGACGGTGCAGTTCTGCAGCGAGGGCTGC
>CAZBKU010000375.1:0-2230 GCA_964492585.1 uncultured Thermoplasmatales archaeon
CCCATGGAAATGCTGGTCGTAACCGATTCCATCCAGGCGCCGGAGCGCGTGCGCATCTCCAGCAAGATCCGCCAGCTCTCCATCGCCCCGCTGATGGCGGAGGCGATGAGCCGTATCGCCGACGCCCGCTCGGTGTCGTCGCTGTTCGATTGAGCCCGGGGAAGCCGACGGACTTTCCGCCGCCGGGACCACGCTCCGTGGCGCCGAGACCTATTTGCTCCCAGTCGTGGCCGGCGTTGCGTTGGCGTTCCTTGGGGCGCTCTCTTTGTGGACTGACCTGTCGGTTCGGGGGAGGGACCTGAGCGGTGGGTGGCACGTTCCGGTCGAAGGTGGGCGCCGCTTCGGTCTAGGATGGGGCTTGCTTCGGAGGGGGCTAACCTGGGTACCGTCGATCCAAGGGGTCAGGCGCGGGGTGGCGGCCTGTCGATCAGGGCGACCCGCAACCAGGATTGGAAAAGCATGAACCCCAGATGGGGTCCGCCGGATACCAGGATCGCGCGTTCGCACGATGCGCCTACGGAGCTTCTGAACCTCGTATACGACCCGCCTGAACCTCGGATCGCCCATCCCCGATACCAGGATACGGGAGACGAACTATCCAGATGGTATTGGACGGATACCAGGATACGATTATCCTGAACGGAATTTCTATCTTGTGGAGTGTAAATCTAGGTGTGGTGACAGACATGACAGACGCTCGACACGCTGCGACCCGCCTGCTTGCCTCGACGATCGCATCGCTTCTGATCCTCGTGACCGTCGTGCCGGCCTCGTCGGCCGCGCCCTCGGCCACCGATGACGGCCCGGATCCCATCGAGGGGCCTTGCGTCTGGGTCTACCCGGAAGACCTCTGGGTGGTCGTCGACCCTGACTGCATCCTAGACCACCTCCTGCCCCCGATCGGCGACGGGACTGTGGGGGCGCCGGGCGAGACGGTCGCGACCGTGGAGGCCTCGCCCGCAAGTGCAAGCGACGTGCTCGGAGTAGTGTGAATCCTATGCAACCCCTGGTGTGCGCCAAGCCAACGGTTTTCGTTGGGAACACGCGTGGCTGCCGGTCGGTCAGGGCTGGCCCCGGAGGCCGCTGACGGGGACCGACGCCGGATGGAGGGGACCAACATCTTCCAAGGATCTGGGCGGGGGCTCACCGCATGCGTCCTGCTGCTGGCTAGCCTGGCCACCGCCCCGCCGGTCACCGCCGACCAGGCCGCCGGGCCGCCCGCCACGGACGGGCTGCTCAGCGACGGTCCCCTACGGTTCACGGGTGCGATCGACGCCCAGCTTACCGGTGGCAGCGTCCACGCCACAGGCTCGCCCCTGATCGGTGCCACCGTGCTCGAGGCTGAGCGGCTCGAGATCGAGATCGCTTGGGAGGAAGGGTTCCGGGCGGGCCAGGATCCGTCCCTGGTCCGGCGTGTGACCGAGGTCGGCCACGACAGGCAGACCTTCGACGATGTCACCGTCCACCTCTCGGAGGGTCGGGCGACGGCGACCCGTCAGGGCGATGGCCGCTCCCAACCGATGCCCGAGCTCCTGGCCCTCCTGGAGGACCCCGGGTCGACGACCGGCTCGACGCACACCCTTGAGCTCGCGGGTGCCACCGACCTCGAGGCCTGGCAGAAGCGCCCCGGCACGGTGGTCGAGGTGGGTCCCGGGGAGAACGCCCAGGGGTCCCCTGGTGCACAGCCGGCCCGCTACGTCCACCAGATCGAGGCGCCGGTGGTGTGGCTTGCTTCCAGCGCCGGGGACATCAGGCTCGGAGGCGAGCTCGAGGTCTTCGTCGACAACGTGACGATCCACGCCGTCGACGGAGACGGTCGAACGTGGTCGAACTGGACCGGGTACCGGGAGAGCGACCCCGGCCAGGAGATCAGCGAGTACGAGCAGCGTGTCGTGGTGCTCCACCTGACCGGCGCACAGCTTGCCATCGGCCAAGGTCCGACCCTCGAGCTGTTCGGCCCCCAGGCGGCCGTCGGGCTCGATGGCCTGGTCTCCTCGGACACCGTCTCGGGCCAGCTTCCCGTCGGCACGGCCGGTGATCTCCGCGTCTACGACGATGCCAGGCTCGTGCTGGAGGGCCTCCTCGAGGTGCCGCTGGCCCTGCCCGACGATAGCGCTGCCACGCGTCAAGCCGGCCAAGGGCCGGCAGGCCTGGCCTTCCAGGTCGAGGGCAAGCCCTCGGTCCTCGACAAGGATGGTGGCCAGGTCGTCCAGGGCCAGGCCCCGGCTGC
>CAZBKU010000376.1:0-2204 GCA_964492585.1 uncultured Thermoplasmatales archaeon
AGGCATCGTGCCAGGCGGAGAGTGTCTCCTCGTGCCCTCCCCGTTCGAGGTGCACGGCGACCTTGTGGGCATCCCAAGCATCGACGTCCTCGGCGATGTCCAGGGTCATCTCGACCCCGTACTCGTCGGCCAGGCGCTGGACGTTGGCCTTGGCACGAGCGTAGTAGGCCTCGTCCTTGCCATCGGGGATGTCGTGGTCGATCTCGTTGTCCTCGGTCCGTTGCCGGGCCCGCAGATCGAAGGGCCGCCACTCGACCTCAGGCATCTGGTCAGCCTGCTCCCGGTAGCTCTCCAGCGAGGCCTTGCCGATGTAGCAGAACGGGCAAACGTAGTCGCTGTAGATCACCAGCCGGTCATCGGCGGTCTCGGGCATCGGCGCTAGATGCGAGGGGCTGGCAGAAGAAGGTTGGCTTGGAACCACCTCTCTAGGGGGCCCTGGATGGGGCCTGGGGCGACCGAGGGTGCCTGCGGGCGTCGGTGATCGACGAGCCGGGACCCCCTCCCAACACCCCCTCACCGAAGCTTCTTGCCCGCCCACCGCCTGCTGGGTCCATGCGCTACAAGCTCCTGGGCGGCACGGGCCTGCGCGTCAGCGAGCTCTCCCTTGGCACCATGACCTTCGGGGAGGACTGGGGCTGGGGCGCCCCCAAGTCGACCTGCCGCAAGATGTTCGAGATCTACGTGGACCAGGGTGGCAACTTCCTCGACACAGCCAACGGGTACACCAACGGGACCAGCGAGGAGATCGTCGGCGAGCTGATCGCCGGCGACCGCGACCGGTTCGTCGTGGCCACCAAGTACACCCTGGCCACCCGACGGGGCGACCCCAACGCCGGCGGCAGCCACCGCAAGAACCTCATGGCCGCCGTCGACAAGAGCCTGGACCGGCTCGACACCGGTTCCGTCGACCTCCTCTGGGTGCACGCCTGGGACCCCCTGACCCCCATCGACGAGCTCATGCGCGGTCTGGACGACCTGGTCCGCCAGGGCAAGGTGCACCACATCGGGTTCTCCGATGCCCCGGCCTGGGTCGTGGCCTACGCCAACGCCCTGGCCACCGAGCGCGGCTGGACCCCCTTCTCGGCGATCCAGATCCAGTACAACCTGGCCGAGCGGACCGTCGAACGCGAGCTCCTGCCCATGGCTCGCCAGCTTGGCCTGGGGGTCACCGTCTGGAGCCCCTTGGCCCAGGGCCTGCTCACCGGCAAGTACCTCGAACCCGGCGACGACCGGGGTCGCTACGACGACACCGAGTGGGAGCCCCCCGAGGACCAGCTGGAGATCGCCCGGGTCCTCCACGAGGTCGCCCAGGACGCCGGCCTGCCGGATGCCCAGGTGGCCCTGGCCTGGCTCAAGCACCAGGGCGACGACCTGATCCCGATCCTCGGGGCCCGGGAACCCCAGCACCTGGAGGAGAACATGGCCGCCTGGGACATCGAGCTCGACCAGGAGCACCTGGACCGACTCGACGAGGCCACGGCTGTCGAGCTCGGGTTCCCGCACGACTTCGTCCAGGATCCCGACATCATCGAGGGCATGTACGGCGGGACCCTGGCGGAGATCGACGCCGGGGATCGGCTCGAGGGCCTGCCTCGCTGACGGGCCCCAGACCGGCCGACGGCCGGCGGAGCCCAACCTATGTCCAACGGGGCTTATGGTTGCCTGCCCCTTGCCACCGTGATGCCTGGCGTGGAGATCGATGCCGACACGGTCCTGGATCTGATGTTCGAGCTGGGTCAGCTCAAGCGCCTGCCCAGGTCGGGGTGGTTCCGGGCCGGCGTGGACCATCCCGAGAGCGTGGCCGATCACAACCTGCGGGCTGCCCAGCTGGCCTACGTCCTGGCCGAGATGGAAGGCCATCCCGACCCGGCCAAGGTGTGCGCCATGGTCGTCTTCCACGAGATCGGCGAGTGCCGGGTCAGCGACCTGGACCACGTGGCCAAGCGATACACCGAGCGCGCCGAGGACCAGGCCGCCCGGGACATGCTCGAGGGGCTGGGCCAGCTCGGCGAGGACCTGCTTGCCCTGTGGGACGACTGCGAGCACCAGAAGACACAGGCAGGGGTCATCGCCAAGGACGCCGACAAGCTCGAGTGCGCCATCCAGGCCCTGGAGTACATCGACAACGGCCACGCGCCGGCCCAAGCCTGGATCGATGACACCCGGGGCGTGCTGGTCACCGACAGCGCCAAGCGCCTGATCGA
>CAZBKU010000377.1:0-2188 GCA_964492585.1 uncultured Thermoplasmatales archaeon
TCCCCGTCGACGTCCCCGGCCTGCTGGCCGTCCAAGGCTTGGGACCCAAGGGCATCAAGAAGCTGTACGACGCACTGGACATCACCGATCTCGATAGCCTGGAAACCGCCGCGACAGAGGACCGTGTCGCGGAGGTCAAGGGCTTCGGGAAGAAGACCCAGGAGACGATCATCGAGCAGATCCGGTTCGTCCGCCAAGCCCGTGGCCGAACCCTCTTGGGCAAGGCCGAGCAGATCGTCGCCGACCTTGTCGACACCCTGGCGGATACCGGCGTCTTCGACCGGCTGGAACCCGCCGGCTCTTTCCGACGCCGCAAGCCCACGGTCGGCGACGTCGACCTTCTGGCCACCGCCGACGACGCATCAGACGCGTTGGGGACCTTCACCGGGCTCGACCTGGTCGAACGGGTCCTCGGCCAGGGCGAGACCAAAGCGTCGGTGGTCACCCGGGATGGGCTCCAGATCGACGTCCGCGTGGTCGACCCGTCCTCCTGGGGGGCCGCGCTGCAGTACTTCACCGGGTCCAAGGACCACAACGTCGAGGTCCGCAGTCGGGCCCTGGACCGGGGGTTGAAGGTCAACGAGTACGGCGTCTTCGACGAGGAGGAGACCCACGTGGCCGGTGCCACCGAGGAGGAGGTCTACGGCGCGCTTGGCATGACCTGGGTGCCCCCGGAGATGCGCGAGGGCTTGGGTGAGGTGCAGGCCGCCGCCGAGGACACCTTGCCCGACCTGGTCGCCCTCGATGACATCCAGGGCGACCTGCAGATGCACACCACCTGGAGCGATGGCGCCGAGAGCGTGGAGGCCATGGCCCGCAAGGCCAGCGAGCTTGGGTACAGCTACATCCTGATCACCGACCACGGGCCGTCGCTGACGGTCACAGGCGCCCCGACCCTCGATGAGATCCCCGAGCAGGGCAAGGAGATCCAGGCCGCAGACGAGGCCGTCGAGGACGTCCGGGTCCTGCACGGCATCGAGGCCAACATCACCAAAGACGGCATGGACGTGCCCGTCGAGGTGTGCCAGGAGCTCGATCTGGTCGTGGCCTCCCTCCACGACACGGTCGCCGACGCCACCGACCGGGTGCTCCACGCCTTCGAGACCTACCCGGTGGACATCTTCGGTCATCCCAGCAACCGGTTGATCGGGCAACGGGAGGGCAACGACCTGGACATGCACGCCGTCGTCGAGGCCGCCGCCGAGCACCAGGTGGCCCTCGAGATCAACGCGCAACCCAACCGGCTAGACCTGGACTGGCTGGAGGTCCACCGGTTCCGCGACGAGGCCCGGTTCATCATCTCCACCGACGCCCACTCCCCGGCCGGCATGGAGGTGATGCACCTCGGCGTCGACCAAGCGCGCAAAGGATGGCTGACCGCCGAGCAGGTCCTCAACGCCGGTCCCCTGGAGGACCTTCTGGCCTACGTCGGCCGAGCTTGAACGGGCAGGAGCGTTCCGTAACGGCTTTCCTCCGGGGCCTGCCTGCCCACCCGTGGAACGGGAGACCGTCAACCCGCTACAGTTCCTGTACTGGTTCCAGGTCATCTACGGGGCCGTCGTGGGGGCCGCAGGGGGCTTCCTCTACCAGCGGTGGCAGGCTGGCCTCTACGGGTTGGGGTTCATGGCCACCCTGGCCGGCCTGGTGTTCCTGACCCTGATCTTCCTCGTCTACCTCCAGAACCTCCACAAGGGCGATCTTCAACCGGACTACTCGAAGACCTGTTACGCCTGCCGGCTACCGGTCAACCGGTACTCGGAGTTCTGCGAGCACTGCGGCGCAGACCAGATCGAACGCCACAACATCGGTGCCTGCCCCGAGTGCCAGGCCGAGGTCTACGAGGGGACCGCGTTCTGCCCGAGCTGCGGTGGCGACCTGCGGGATCAGAACCTGCAGAAGGTCGAGTACTGAGGGCAGGAAGGCTCTGGTCCATCTCGTTGCGGACGGCGTCAGCCCCGCACCGAGGAAGATGACAGCCGCCGGGCCTCTCCAGCAGGTGAGGACCAGAGGTCCGCGCCGAGGCAAGATAGATGCTCCCGAGGATGGCGTCCCTCACGAGATCCATCGGCAACGATGTCTCCCTGGAAGAACGGAGATCGGGGAGCGGAGCCGGGGCCCGCTGACGGGGCCCCGGGCTCGCCCAGACAGCCAGAGCACGTCCGACCGTCCGGTACGCGCACAGGTGCGC
>CAZBKU010000378.1:0-2184 GCA_964492585.1 uncultured Thermoplasmatales archaeon
CTCGCCCGCAAGCAGAAGGTGGCCGCGTAGAGCCCCGAGAGCACCCCGCCGTAGGACCGCCGCAGGCCGGCCCACCACTGGGCCAGCCGTTCGCTTCGTCCCGGCAGGATGTCCATCCGGCGGTTGGAGGTAGCAAACGCATAAATGGCTTGCCTTCCAGGGAACCCAGGCTCGCCTGCTCCAAGACCGGAAACCTGAAGGTCCGCGTTGGACCCTGATGACCGTGGAGTTCGAGCCGACCCCCGGCGATCAGCCGCCCCCAGCAGACCCCTTGGACCTCAAGGCCCTGCTCCTGGAGCACTGGGAGCTGGTGGCCATGGTCGGCGGCCTGGTGCTCTCGCCGCTGCTCTACGCTGCCTTCGCCAGGCTCCTGCCGGCCCTGGCGCTGTTCCTGTCGAGCTTGGCCCTGTTGACCGGGCTCGTCTTCATGGTCGTCCTGGCCTGGCCGGTAGGCCGCAAGATCACCTGGCAGCGCCGGGCCGAGGTCTGGGCCTACCGGGCCGGGCTTGGTCTTGTGACCTACCTGCTGGTCGGGGTCGGCGCGGTGCTGCTTCTCAACGTGCTCAGCCCCAGGACGGTGCCGCTGGAGTGGCCCCAAGCCGCCCGCTACGTCCCGTTCTGGCCGTTCTATCTCTGGTTCGTGGTGGGGTGCGAGGGCATCGGTCCCTGCCCGCCACCGCCCGGATGATCCCAGGCCAACCCGCGGCTCAGTCGCGGCCGTGGTAGGTGACCCGGGAGACGACCACAGCGGCGGCGAAGATGATCGAACCGACCGCCAGGCCAACCCAGGGGATGTGGCCGCTTCGATCCGGGAGGGTCACGTTGTTGGGATCGTCCTCGGAACCGCCCTCGGCGGTGTCGCTGCCGTTGGTCCCACCCTCTTGCTCGGTGGTGGTCTGGTTCTCGGTGGTGTTCTCGGTCGTGGTGTTGTTCTGCTGGGCGAGAGCCACCGGCATCGCCAGCAGCAGGAGGGCCAACAGGAGGGCCAGGACGCGCATCGGTGCCGGTGAGCCGGCCCAGACCTAAAACCTTCCCGCTCGCCGGGAGGTCCGTGGCGCACGCCGGGGACCATGGACGCACCTTGGCTCCATGCGCGTGGCCTTTATGCGAGCGTTGCTGCTCTGGCCAGTGTGGCGCTGCTGGCTTGGACCCTGGTCGGCCTTGGCGTGGTCGCGGTCATCCTCTACCTGGGTCATCGCATCAACCGGTCCAAAGCCACCGCCGACCTGGCCCTCCGGTTGGCCGAAGCCTACCGTTCCCGGGGCCAGTTCGACGTGGCCATCCAGCTCTACGACGTGCCGGCCCAGCTGGACCAGAACAAGGAGGCTGCCCGGGAAGGCCAGGCCTTGGCCCAGGAGGGTCAGACCCAGCCACCAGCCATCGAGATCGGCCTGGTGCAGCTCGGCGACCAGGCCCTCGGCCGTGATCGGGAGCGGCTCGAGGGGCGCTTCGAGCGCCACGAGATCGACGTGGAGCTGCCTCCGCTGGCCGACCGACCGGAGCGCTAGCCCACCCGCACGTTGTCCACGAACCAGCCGGGGTAGCCGTTCTGGGCGCTGTCCTGGCTGTCGAACAGGAACCGTAGGTCGACGGTCTGACCGGTGTAGCTGTCCAAGCTCAGGGTCTCCCCGGTCCAGGCGGGCTCGTTGTCGTCCATGCTGGTCCACTCGGCCAGGGTCGTCCACGAGCTCCCATCGTCGGTGCTGACCTGGACCTGCATGATGTCGTAGTCCGAGCAGCTGAGAAGACCGCAGGATGTCGACTCGGTCTCCCACCGGTGATCGAAGGTCAGGTCAGCCGAGCTCGTGCCGGACAGGTCCACGCTGACCCTGGCCGTGCCCGTCGTGGTGGCGCCGGTGTCGTAGTCACAGGAGCTGTCCTGCTGGTAGCCCAGATAGTTGGGCGAGGACGGGGGATCGGCGCACGCATCGGAGACGTGCCACAGGCCGCTGGTGGTGAACCCGTCGGCGGTCCCATCGTCGAAGTCCTCGAAGAGCAGCGGTCCGCTGCTGGTGTCGCTGACGCTGACGACCTGGCTCGCGGTGTCGGTGGCCCCGTCGTCGTCGGTCACGGTCAACGTCACCGTGTGGTCGCCAGCCGTCTCGTAGGTGTGGGTGACCGTCTCGCTGGTGGCCGTGGTGCCATCACCGAGGTCCCAGTCGTAGCTGGTGATCGAGCCATCGC
>CAZBKU010000379.1:0-2178 GCA_964492585.1 uncultured Thermoplasmatales archaeon
GGAACCAGCGCTACAGCGCCGTCTGGTTCCGAGAAGCGCCGACGGGGAGATTTGAACTCCCGAGGCCGTAAGACCACAGCATTTCCAGTGCTGCGCCCTACCAGGCTAGGCGACGTCGGCAACGGGGTGCCCGAACTGAGGTCTTCCTTATCAAGGTTCCCGGTCGGCTAGGTCCCCGTTCCGGTGGGCTGGAGCAGGCTGGCCTGGAGGTCGAACTCCACCGCCACGTTCCCGTAGTTGGTCACGCGCAGCTCCCAGTTGCCGGTACCGATGGCCTCGAGGTTCGGCGCGTAGAGCGCCAGGCCTTCATCGTCCTCGGGCGTCACGCTCATGGCGACCACGTCGCCGCCGGGGCCCCGTGCCTCCAGGTCGATATCGGCGATGCCGGCGCCGGTCGTCCGTTCCAGTGCGGCGGTCAGCCCCAGGGCATCTTCGGGGACCTTGACCTCGAAGGTCTGGGAGGTCGCCCCCTCGGTCTGACCCAGCGCATAGGCCGAGCCGACCAGGAGGCCGGTCTCGTCCAGGACGGGTTCCTCCTGGCTGGGTGCCAGGTCGACCGGGCGCGTGACAAGCGTGGCCCGGCTCGGGGTCTCGGTGCTGTTCACCAGGATCTCCATGCTTGAGCCCTCCTCCTGCTGGGCCTGCACCGGGGCGATCTTGACCACCGGTTCGGCACCGGCCGGAAGCACCAGGCCTCCGGTGGGAAGCTGGAGCGTGCCCTGGATCTCGACGACCTCGCCCTGCTGGACCACATCGGGACCTTGCAGGCTGGCCCAGCCCATGGGGGCGGCCTCGGTCCCGATGTAGACCACGAACTCGGGGAAGCCCTGGTCCTGGGGACCGGTGGTGGCCACCACCGTGTCGCTGGTGTAGTAGAACGTCAGCGTCGCGTTCTCGATCACGAGGACCTCGTCGAGGCCAGCTCCGGTCCAGGTGGGCTGCCCGTCGCCGGCGGTCCAGGTCGCGTAGAAATCGCCGACGGTCACCCGCTTGGGGTCATCGTCGAGAGGGCCGACCTGCGTGAGGCCACGCTCCTCGGTCAGGAAGAGATCCAGCGTCCGGGGAGTGCCCGGGTCGCTTGCCCCATCGTCCTCGGTCCCGGGATCCTCTGTCTGGGTGCCAAGGCAGCCGGTCGCCACGCTTGAGAACACGAGGAGGACGATGGCAAGGGTCCTGGCCCGAGGCATCAGGTGCCTATCGGTGTCGAGCCTATAACGCTGCTGGGCCTCAGCCCTGGCGGTTGACCGCCTTGAAGAGGATGTGGGCCCGCTGCTTGGGTTCGAGATCGCCGACGATCTCGTGGGCTGAGGGTTCGACCAGCCGGGTCAACGGTTCCAGGGCCCGGTCGACCATCTCGGACTGCTCGCCGTCCAAGGGCAGGGCGGCGGGGACCTCGAGATCCCCACGTTCGGCCTGGGCCAGCTCGTCGGCTAGGACGCGCTGATCGAGGAGGCCCTCGAGCATGCGGCGACGTTCCTGGTCGGAGAGCGTGGCGGCCTCCGCCCGAAGGGCACCCATGACCTCGGGGGGGTTGCCCTCCCAGGCGATCTCCAGCAAGGCCTCTAGGGCCTCCCGGACGAGCTCTGGGTCCTGGGTCGACGGGATGGGGGCATCGGGCATGGCGGTCGGCTCCCCCTGGGGCCGCTGGCTACTTAGAGCTATGGGTGAGGGTAAAAGGGGTCCCGCGAACACGGCCGAGGTGCACCCGGTCCATCGGTCCAACGCCGGGTTTTTCCCTGCAGGCGCGCTTGCCTGGTTGATGCGGGTCCGCCGGATCGATCATATCGGTATCGCCGTCGAGGACGAGGATGAGGCGCGCAGCGTGCTTGAGGGCGTGCTTGGCTGCCAGACGCCGACCACCGAGGTGGTCGAGGACCAGGGCGTCCGCACGATCATCTACCGGGTCGGCGACACCAAGATCGAGCTCCTGATGCCCACCGACGACGAGAGCCCGATCGCCAAGCATCTCGAGAAGCGAGGCGGGGGGCTCCACCACATGGCCTTCGAGGTCGACGACCTCCCCAGGGCCATGGAGGAGGCCCAGGAGCAGGGCCTGGAGCTCATCGACGAGGAACCGCGACCCGGGGTCGAAGGCTCCCGGATCGCCTTCCTGCATCCCAAGGGGGCCTTCGAGACGCTCGTCGAGCTCGTCGAGTTCCCCGACGACCAGCGGGGCGC
>CAZBKU010000380.1:0-2172 GCA_964492585.1 uncultured Thermoplasmatales archaeon
CCAAGGCGACGCGCTCGTCCACGAGGCCCTGATCGACCTCGAAACGGATCAGGTCTTCCAGGTCCCCAACATGGAACGGGGCAACATGGAGGAGTGGTACCACGTCGACGGCCACATGCTCACCCCAGATGCTCTGGCGTTCACCCTGGATGGCGACGAGGACGCAGGCGTGCTCATGCCCCCACCGGGCGCCCGCGACCAGGTCACCATGGGCTGGGTCTCCTCTGGCGGCGAACGCGGCGCCACCGAGGCCCTCCTTGTGGCCCGCGACCTCCAGGAGCAGGGCACTGTCACCAAGCAGGGCGTCGAGACGGTGCACTGGGCCAGCTCCTTCCAGCGCGAGCGGGTCACCTGGCACGGCTACGACGTCTACCTCTCCGAGGAGGTCGAGATGTGGAGCGACCCGCAGACCGCCTGGGTCCTCGAGATGCACCGGCATGTCGTCGTCGAGATGACGCCGGCCCAGATGGTCGCCACCTTCGGCCAGCCCGTGCCGGTCCCTGTCGACGGCGGCGATCCCCAGCCGGTGATGGAGCTTGTCTACGAGACCAACGCGGAGGCCGTCGGCGCCCACGCAGACCAAGCCAGGTTCTTCCAGCGTCTGATGATCCCCATCGACCACGGCCAAACCCTGGCCCGGTGGGGAGCAGCCATCGCCATCCTGTCTCTGGCCGGTACCCTGGCCACAAGGACGATCCGGGGTCTTGGCGCCTCCCAACCTTCCGAGCAACGGCCCGGCAGCCCTCAGTCTTGACAGGCTACCGTCGGGAAGGTCGCCGTGGCCAGCCGGTGAGCAACCTTCACGTTGCCGGCGCACAGAAGGTCGACCACGGTCCGGAACGGGTTGGTCCGGCGTCCATCGGCCTCTGTGTCGTCGTGCACGCTGAGGTCGGGGTGGTACACGTCGACCGGGATCGTGCCCTCTCGCACCTCCGCGAGCGCCTGGAGGAGGTGCGGTGGTCGCCGGTGGTAGACGGTCACGGCGGCGACTTCGAGATCCTTGAGCCGTTCCTCGGCCGCCGTGGTCAGACATAGCGTGGCGTTGGTTCCCACAAGCGCCCTCTTGAGACCGTCCCGATCACCGGCCACGCAGGCCCGACCTACCCGGATCGCGTCCATCTCGCGCTCCTCCGGGACCGCTCGCCGGAGGAGATCGAAGCCATCCTTCAACCGGAACCGGCCATCCGGTGACCCCTGAAGGTAACCATCCATCGCCAGCCGCCGGGAGATGTGGTCGGCCTGGTAGCGGTCCGTGTACGCGCGCGCTGCTAACTCGCGCACCTTGAACCAACCCGGCGAGAGCGCAAGCTCCCTGAGGAGCCGATACGTGCCAGTGTCCGCCAGGGAGATCCCACCCATGTCCGCCGCCTATAGCCCGCCGACCCGCGAAGAGCTTCACATGATTTGGGTGTTACGAAGCACGAGCGTCCTCCGGATGTACCGTGTCACGGCCCGGGTGAACCCACGAGTTCCTCTCGGATCCCATCGACGAGTCGGCGCACGTTGCGTCGCACGGTCGTCTCGTCGACGCCTGCCACCTTCGCGATCTCCTCCAGGAGCTCTCGGTCCCATACCTGGTCAGGTAAGAAGCGCCCGTCGGGTCCTCTGGCTATGTCCGCCCGGCACCCGCTTGGGGAGGGACTCCCAGGATGGTCGCAGCCCATGGCCGCCGCTTTCGCCAGTCCCGCATAAACCGTATCCTCTCGCCTTCGCATGCGAAGCGACCCGGCCGTTCCCCGTTCTCACTCCCCTACCAAACAACGCTCCGCCGGCGCAGGGTGGACCGTCCCCCGTCCGTTAGCCGGCCCCGGGTTCCGATTCCTTGGATCTCAGGCGGGCGGCTCCTTCGAGCATCGGAGCGGTGGTCCGGCATCATCGGCTACCGGCCCCGTCCGCTCTTGATGGGGAAAATATGTCCATCTGTCGTTCCCCGGCAGGGTAAGTCTCGGCCGTGGTCCGCCATCGCCTCCAGGCCAGGCCTTCCCTTACGGGTACGCGCAGTGCTTATTTTCCACCTCGATATCGCCTGTCAAGCCGGATTCTTACAATAGTGAAGAATTCTTGATAAGGGTCGCCTGGAGGTGACGGGCGACCGATCAAGGAGATGTTGCTATTATGAACCAAGAATCCAAAGCGCTGGTGGTCGCGATCACCGCTGTCATGCTCGTCCCC
>CAZBKU010000381.1:0-2157 GCA_964492585.1 uncultured Thermoplasmatales archaeon
CAGCTCCCAGCCCAGCCGGTGCTCGTCCTCGCCCTTGTCGCCCAGGTGGCCGTGGAACCCTGGCAGGGCCAGGGCCCAGACCTCGCCGCCGTCATCGAGGACGTTGCGCAGGACCTTGGATCCGGTGCCCTCGAAGGCCGAGGTCACGTCCTGGGGGCCGTCTGGCAGGTCGGCGGGGCCGGCGGACTCGGCGAGCTCGTCGGCCAGGGCCGCCAGGGTCTCCTGGCGTTCGCGTTCGCCCTCGACGAAGGTCGGGATCATGTCCAGCTCCTGGACCCCCTTGACCTCGACGCGGGCGCCCACGGGCGTGGAGATGTTGAGGTCCTGGCGGATGGTGCCCAGGCCGCGCTTGGCCTTGCCGGTGGCCCGGATCAGCGTGCCCAGGGCCAGGGCGGCCTCCTTGGCGTGCTCGCCGGAGTGGAGGACCGGGTCGGTGGCGATCTCGATCAAGGGGAAGCCCAGCCGGTCGAGCCGGTAGTGGGCCTCTCGGGTCCCGCGGGCCACGATGCGGGCAGCGTCCTCCTCAAGGGCCATGGCCATGAGCCCCACGTCGCCCTGGCTGGTCTCTACGCTACCACCCAGGGCCACCAGGGAGGTGCGCTGGAAACCGGTGGTGTTGGAGCCGTCGATGACGATCTTGCGCATGGTGTGGACCTCGTCCATGGGGCGCGCGTCGGTCATGAGCGCCACGGTCAGGGCCACATCGAGGGCGGCCCGGTTCAGGTCGTGGGGCGGTTCCTCGTCGGCCTCGACCAAGCAACTGGTGTGGTGGCTGGCCTCGTAGTGGAACGAGCGCCCCTTGCGGGCCTCGGCCAGGGCCGCGGCGTCGACCTCACCCATCTCGCTCTGGGTCGGGCGCAGGGTGCGCTGGATCTCGACGTCGATGGTCTCGTCCATCTCGGTAGGGCACCGGCAGAAGAGCTTGCCCGTGTCGAGCTGTTGGTGGATCTCCAGGCCGCACTTGACCGGGTGTTCCTCACTCATCGGTGCCACCTCCCTTGGGGTAGTGGAAGCTGGACCGCCTGGCCATCTCCCGTCCACGGGGTGTGGTGAGAAGCTCGACCGCCCGGTCCTGGTCCCCATCGCTGGTCCCCAGGGCCCAGGCCAGCTTGACGAAGGCGGTCTCGGGAAGCATATCGCCGGCCTCTACACAGCCTGCCCGGATCAGCTCACGCCCGGTCTCGTAGACGCGCAGGTTGGTGCGGCCGTTGAGGCACTGGCTGGCCACGACCACCAGCGTGCCCTGGTCGACCAGGGTCTCGATGGTCGGGATCAGCCGGCGGGGCAGGTGCCCAAGGCCCGTGCCCGCGAGGACCAGGCCCTGGCCGGCGGCGGCCTCGAGCTCGGCCTCGGCCAGGCCAGGGTAGGCCCAGACCATGCCGACCGCGTCGCTGAAGCTGCCGATCCGGGTGGCCTTGTCGCCCGGTCGCCTGGGCTGGCGGTCCCAGGTGATCGCGTCGTCGGTGATGGTCCCAAGCGGGCGCGCGTTGAGGGACTGGAAGGCATCGCGCCGGGAGGTGTGCATCTTGCGCACGCGGCCGGCCGGGTGGATGGTCCAGGCCTCGTCGCCCATGGTGCCGTGCATGACGGCCAGGACCTCGCCGGCCTCGGCCTGGGCGGCCAGGCGGACGGCGTGGGTGAGGTTGGTGGCCGCGTCGCTGGACGGCCGGTCCGAGGAGCGCTGGGCGCCGACCAGGATCACCGGGCCCGGCAGCTCGTCGAAGAGACAGCCGAGGGCCGCGGCGGTGTAGTGGAGCGTGTCGGTGCCGTGGGTGACGACGACACCCCGGACGCCGGCCTCGAACTGGGCCTCGATCTCCTCGGCGATAGCCTCCCAGTGGGTGTGGTCCAGGTCCTCGGAGAAGGCCTCGAAGAGGACCTTAGGCCGCAGGTTGGCGTGCTCGAAGGCCTCGGGCACGGCGGCGGCCAACTCCTCCGGGCTGGTGGCTGGGTAGACGGCACCGGTGCGGTACTCCACGAAGGAGGCGATCGTCCCCCCGGTGCCGATCAGCGCCACGTCGGGCAGCTCCTCGAGACCCTCAGGGAGCTCGGGCTTCGTGGGTTCAGGGCGCCCCCCGGTCTCCAGGCGCTCGACCTCGTCGCCCTCGGCCAGGGACAACCCGACGTTGTACCCGCTGTCGAGCTTGAGGACGAGGA
>CAZBKU010000382.1:0-2144 GCA_964492585.1 uncultured Thermoplasmatales archaeon
GGCCAGAACCACCACCCCTGGATCCGAGACCGCCGCGTAGTTGGCAGCTGGTCCGACCACGCCGAGCCCCGGACCGATGTTCCCGATCGACGCAGCGACAGCTGAGACGCCGTCGATCACGGACATGGGTTCCAGGGCCAGGATGATCAGCGTCCCGGCCACGAACAAGGTCACGTAGGTGAAGATGAAGACGATCACCCGTTGGAGCGTGAGCGAGTCCAGGGACGCCTTGCCCAGCCGGATCGGCAGCACGGCCCGCGGGTGGGCGATGCGACGAAGCTCGGCGCGCAGGACCTTGAACATGATCAAGGCCCGGACCACCTTGATGCTGCCACCGGTGGATCCCGCGCTACCGCCGACGAACATGAAGAAGACGATCAGGAACCGCGCCAGCTCAGGCCACTGGCTGAAGTCGGCCGTGGAGTACCCGGTCGTGGTCACGATGGTGGCCGCCTGGAAGGCCCCCAAGCGGAGGGCTGTCCAGACCGAGCGGCCCCCATGATCGGCCCAGAAGGCAGCATCCCTGGGTGCCATCATGAGGACGGTGGCAAGCAGCCCTGCCCCCACGGCCAGGATGGTGAGGAAGAACCGGAACTCCTCGTCCTCCCAGAGCGCGCCCACCTGTCCCTTCAGGGCCCGGTAGGTCAGAGCGAAGTTCGTCCCAGCCAGGACCATGAACACGAGGATCGTCATCTCCACGGCAGGGGCCCCGTAGGTCTCGATGCTGGAGCTCTGCGTCGAGAAGCCGCCGGTGGACATGGTCGTGAACGTGTGCACCACGGCGTCGAGCACCGGATCGGTCGGCGCGTTGGTATGCCAGGTGAACAGGCCCAACAGGAGCACGAAGAGGACCCCGGAGAGAAGCGCGTAGACCTTCCAGAGGGACCGGGCCGTCTCGATGATGCTGGGCGTGACCCGGTCCACCTTGCCCCCCGGCAGCTCGGCGCGCATCAGCCGGGCGCCGGCCGACGCCAACCTCGACAGGACGGCCACGGTGAGGACCACGATCCCCATACCTCCCAGCCATTGGGTCTGGGCCCTCCAAACGTGGACACCGGCCGGCAGGGTCTCCAGGGGGGGCGTGAGCACGCTGGCGCCGGTGGTCGTCAGCCCGCTCATCGCTTCGAAGAACGCGTCGGCCGGGTTGGAGATCGTCCCCGTGAGCATGTAGGGGGCGGCGGCGACGATCGTGCAAGCGATCCAACCGATCCCGACGAGGACGTAGGCCTCCCGGTCCCGGAAGTCCGTCCGGAGGCCGGCCCGTTCGAGCAAGAGGCCGACCAGGGCGGTGACACCGGCGGTAGCCAGGAACGGGACCGTCGTCGGGGCCACGGCGAACCCGAGGGGGGTGGTGACCGTCCTGGGTTCGAGGAACAACCCGAGCACGACAGGCACCAGCAAGCTCAGAGCGAACAGGCGGAGGATGGTGCCGAGGTTGCCGAGGACGATGCGCCAGTTCATCCTACACCTCAGAACAGGTTGGCCAGCTCGGGGACGGCGCTTGCTTTGGCGAAGACGACCAGGTTGTCGCCGGGTCGCACGCGCTCATCGCCCCGGGGGACGACCGCGTCGTCGCCGCCGACCAGGGCGCCGACGACCGAGCCCTTGGGTAAGGAGGCCTCCCGGAGGAGCTTGCCGGCGATCTTGTTGCTCTCCTCGATCTCGACGAGGAGCACCTGGGCCTCCCCATGGTGGAGCAACGTCAGCTCCTCGGGCCCCACATCGGAGGCGTACTTGAGCAGGGTGCTGACCGCCGCGAAACGGGGGGAGACGGCCAGGTCGACGCCCAGGCGTTCGGCCAGGTCCTCCAGGGCAGGTTGGTCCACCAGGGCGGTGGTACGTTTGACGCCCAACGATCGGGCCAGGAGCGCGGTGATGAGGTTGAACTCCTCGTGGGGGCTGGCGGCGACTAAGACGTCGGCCTCTTGGAGGTTCTCATCGCGCCACAGGTCGACATCCCGGGAGGATCCCTCCAGGACGAGGATGTCCTCCATCTCGGAGGCCAAGGCCTCGATCTCCTCGTGTGTGTCTCCGCGGGCCACCATGGTGACCCGGCGACCGGCATCCCTGAGCATCGTGGCCACGCGCGTGGCGATGCCGGTCATCCCCGAGAAGACGATGCGGTCGGCCGCCGTGGTGGACTT
>CAZBKU010000383.1:0-2138 GCA_964492585.1 uncultured Thermoplasmatales archaeon
GCAGCTCGACGGCCGGCTAGACACCGTCGAGTGTGCCTCCTGTGGGAAGAGGGAGGAGACCGGGGCCAACCGGGTCATCGCCAAGAAGAAGGCGCTGCAGAAGACCCTGGACGACATCGAGTGGAAGCTCGGTTACGTGCCCGAGTCCAAGAGCAAGCGGCGCCGGGCGTGACCGGGGCCCAAGGGTCCCTGGGCCGCGATGAGACAGGGGCCCGCTACAGCTCCACGACGACCTTGCCGAACTGCTCCCCCTTCTCCAGGTAGGTCACGGCATCAGCGGCCTCGTCGAAGCTGAACGTCTTGTCGACCACAGGCTCCAGGTACCCGTTGAAGACCAGGTACATGACCTCCTCGAACTCGCTGGCCGAGGCCATGGTGGAGCCGATGACCTCCAGTTGCTTGCTGAACACGTACCGGGGGTCGAGGGTCGCCTCGAAGCCGCCGGTGGCGCCGACGTTGACCAGCCGGCCACCGTTGGCCATGAACCGCTGGGCCTCGGGCCAGACCGGGCCGCCGACGCTGTCGAGCACGACGTCGACGCCTTGCTTGTCGGTGAGCTCGTAGACCTGCTTGCCCCAGTCGTCCTCGGTGTAGAAGACGACGTCGTCGGCGCCGAGCTCCAGGGCGTTCTCGGCTTTCTCCTTGGAGCTGGTGGTCGCGATGACCCGGGCGCCCAGGTATTTGGCGACCTGGATCGCTGCCGTGGCCACGCCACCGCCGGCTCCCGGGACCAGCACGACCTCCCGGGGCTCGATGCGGCCCCGGCGGGCCATGCGCCAGGCGGTCTGGAAGGTCAAGGGAGCCGCCGCCGCCTCGGCCTTGGAGAAGCGACCGGGCCGGACGAGGACGTTGCCGGCGGGCACGACGATCGAGTCGGAGAGCACACCCTGGACGTGCTCGCCCATGATGGCGAAGTCCATGCACATGGACTGCTCGCCGCGCTCGCAGTAGTGGCAGACACCACACCAGAGCGACGGGTTGATGACGACCTGGTCGCCCTGGGAGATGCCCTCGACGCCGTCGCCGATCTCGGCCACGGTGCCGGAACAGTCGGTCCCCATGGCGTGGGGGAGCTCGAGGTCCAGGCCTGGCCAGCCCTCGCGGACCCAGATGTCCAGGTGGTTGAGGGCTACGGCCTCGACGTCGATCTTGACCTCCCCTGGGCCCGCCTGGGGCTCGTCCATCTCGAACGTCTCCATGACCTCGGGACCGCCGTGGTTCTCGAACCCGAACGCGCGCATGGAGGGCCCAAGCCCGGGGTGTGTTATGGTCTTGACGGGTGGCAAGAAGAAGCTTGGGCCGAAGCCGGCGGTCGGGTGGGCCCGTAGCTGCTCCGGCGCGACAGCCGACAGGCTAGGGACCACAGCGCACGGTGGCGGGGGGGGGCGGCTGGACCCCGGTCAGAGGGGTTGGAGCTTGGTCGCTCGAGGGCCGCGGTCGGCTTGTTCGATCTCGAACTCGATCTCCTGGCCTTCGCGGGGTTCCGGGCCGTCGATGTCCTCGACGTGGAAGAACACGTCCTCGTCGTTGGCCTCGGTCTCGATGAAGCCGTAGCCCTTCCCGGTGTGGAAGAACTTGACAGTCCCTGTCGGCATGCGGCTCCCGAACCGGCCAGGCGACGGATAAGCTTAGGGGCCTATCGTCCGCAGTGCCTGTCGGGGCCGACGATCGGCCGGCGAACCCGCTGGGGAGGCCTCCTGGACCGATGGTCACAACAACGAGGATGCTTTTCCCGCCTTGTCGAGGGGTACTGGAGCCCGGTTGAACGGGCCGGTCGGCAAGCCGCCCCACCGGCGCGAAGCGGCTTGCCGAGCGTACGGACGGGTGGCATACCCCCATCCGTACGGATCAGGAGGTCCGACACCGATCGCGCCAAGGACGTCCTGAGAGCACGGGTCCCCCGGACCCGTGTGAACCTTAAGATCCGGTGGCCTCCACCCGACACGGATCCCACCACGCGGGGGTACCGGAGCTGGACAAACGGGCCGGACTTAAGATCCGGTGGCACAGGCCTTCGCAGGTTCGAATCCTGCCCCCCGCATCCTAGTCTCCGAGCGGAGCGAAGATGAGCGGGGCAGATGAGAACCCTGGTTCGATCGCGAGGTCCGGCGACGATGGGCGGACCTCGCGAGAGTCCG